>NZ_JBNHEQ010000297.1:0-45758 GCF_050016015.1 Dapis hubbardiae BLCC-M172 | reverse complement strand
TTTAGCAAAATCTTTGATATCAGCACGATGTTATCCTCAAAACCCGCCCCTACACGCTGGTTAAATAAACCTACCCCAAAACCAGCGCTAAAAACTCAAACGTCTCTCAATAGCATTTTGAAAGCGATCGCTAATTTCTCCCATCTCTACATTAATCAAAGAAACGCCCTCATTAACTAAAATTTGCAAACTACTTTCAGCATTACCCACCAGACCAATTTTCTGCCAAAAATCAGCCAAATTTTCCTCAAGATATGATTCCCAAATTATCTGATTTTCGGGCGCAACAGAAACCAAAATTCGGCAACCACCCTCGCCAAACAAAAACTCATCCCATCGGAAATTAGAAACATCAGACAATTCCCAAATAATCTCAGCGCCTAACTTCCCACTCAGACAAGACTCTGCTAGAGCGATCGCTAAACCTCCCTCACCACTATCGTGAGCAGAACGCACCCACCCTTGTCGGATACCATGACGACAAACTGCCTGTACTCGCCTTTCCAAATCAAAATCTACTTCCGTCGGTTTACCAGCAACCACACGATGAATAGTTGCTAAATATTCAGAAGCAGCTAAAGACTTAACTCCTAAATTCCCTATTAAATAGATAAGATCCCCTTCAGTCTGCCAACCTTGACCACAAATACGAGTAATATCGGGAATTAACCCCACCATTCCCACAACTGGAGTCGGATAAATTGCTTGGGGAGTACCGTCAGCATCCAAAGTTTCATTATACAAAGACACATTCCCACCAGTAACAGGCGTTCCCAACTCCTGACAACCTTCAGCAAGACCGCGACAACTCTCAGCTAGTTGCCAATATCCCACAGGTTTTTCCGGACTGCCAAAATTGAGATTATCTGTAACCGCTACAGGTTCAGCACCGACACAACTGAGATTCCGTGCTGCCTCTGCCACTACTGCTTTTGCACCATTGTATGGATCGAGATAAACCAAACGGGAATTACAATCAACTGTTGCAGCAACACCTGAAGTTGATGGTGGGTTATTAAGATCGGAAATTTGGGGGCGTAACCGAATCACAGCAGCATCAGCACCACCCGGCAACATCACAGTATTATTCTGTACTTGATAGTCGTATTGCTGATACACCCAATTTTTAGAAGCAATAGTTGGAGTATCTAATAAAGTCAGTAAAATATCATTCCAGGTTTGGAAATTTCCCTGAATTTCAATACCATGTTCCGTAGATGCTGGTAACGATGACACATTCCATTCCCAAGCTTTTGTAGCATATTCTGGCGGTTCGCTCAATAATTCCCGATGATAAATAGGAGTATTATCTGCCAAAGCAGTAGCAGGTATTTCAGCAGCAACCTTGCCTTCAAATAAAATGCGCACAATAGGTTCCTCAATAACCGTACCTGCCACCACTGCATGAAGTTCCCAACGTTCAAAAATATCAATCAATTCTTGTTCCCGACCTTTTTCGGCAACAAATAACATTCGTTCCTGAGATTCGGATAGCATATATTCATAAGGAACCATCCCAGTTTCTCGGACTGGTACTTTGTCGAGGTCAAATTCAATGCCAACACCTCCGTTTGCTGCCATTTCTGAAGTGGAACAGGTGATACCAGCAGCTCCCATGTCTTGTGCTGCGACTACTGCTCCGGTTTTGAATGCTTCCAAACAAGCTTCAACTAGACATTTTTCTAGGAATGGGTCTCCTACTTGTACGGCGGGGCGATCGTCTATTGACTGTTCACTGAGTTCGGCACTGGCGAAACTTGCTCCACCCATACCGTCTCTACCTGTAGTGGAACCAACATATAAGACTGGGTTGCCAATACCGGATGCACCAGATTTAACAATTTCGGGGGTTTCCATTAATCCCAATGCCATCACGTTGACTAGGGGGTTGCCTGTGTAGGCGCGGTCAAAGTAAATTTCTCCACCGACGGTAGGTACTCCGAAACAGTTTCCGTAGTGAGAAATGCCGGAAATTACTCCAGTAAAAATGCGCTTAGTTTTGGCATCCTCTAGGGAACCGAAACGGAGGGAGTTAAGCACGGCGATCGGACGGGCACCCATTGTAAAGATGTCTCGGAGAATACCGCCGACTCCCGTGGCAGCACCTTGGAATGGTTCGACAGCGGATGGGTGGTTGTGGGATTCAATTTTGAAAGCAAGTTGGAGTCCATTGTCTAGGTCTACCACTCCAGCGTTTTCTCCCGGTCCAACAAGAATGCGTTTACCTGTAGTGGGAAATTGTTTGAGAAGGGGGCGGGAGTTTTTGTAGCAGCAGTGTTCTGACCACATAACGCCAAACATTCCTAGTTCTGCTTTATTGGGGTGGCGACCCAGACGGTTGAGAATTTCTTGATATTCTTCAGGTTTGATGCCTTCAGATGCTATTTCTTCTGGAGAAAAAGGAGTTTGTGACATAATTTATAATGGGAAAGTTGAGTTAATCAGGACTTATGCAGGCAAACCCACCAAACCCTGTTTCTCGTAGGTGTTTATTGTCAAAAACAATGATTTACCCTAGAAACCGGGTTTATGAGCGTAAGTCCAGTTAATTTTATTATCTCATAAATTATGCCAAACTTAAGGCTTTGTTGCATGAAAGTATATAGCTGCTGCACAAGTAAGTGCAGATGTACTTCATACAGCGCTTTTCACTCTTTATAAACCACATCGCCATAATCAAAACCTTGTACGGACGTTTCATGGAACGTCCCTACTGTGGTCTACTAATTATGAAAACCGCTGTCAGGTGCGGAAACTGCTGTAACTATTGGACAATAAATAAATCAAACATCTGTCTGAGAAATAAAAAGGCTGAAACCTTTACAGGTAAAAGTTTTAAGATTTAATCAGCCCACCCTAACTATTGTACAATAGATGAAGATAACATCAATCATCGCGATCGCTCTAAGCACGCTCTGGCAGACCACCCTAACTATTGTACAATAGATGAAGATAACATCAATCATCACTTTCATAGAGCGATATAGCTGCCGCACTTGCTCCGCGTTTGAGTCGGCGAACCAAAGTGGAATGGATGTTAAGAACGCTATTTCAACAAAGCCCAAACTTAATATAAAATAACGGCTTTGCTGCATCAAAGTATATAGCAGCCGCACTTGCTTGTAGATATGTACTTCATAACGCGCGGAAACTGCTGTAACTATTGGACAATAAATAAATCAAACATCTGTCTGAGAAATAAAAAGGCTGAAACCTTTACAGGTAAAAGTTTTAAGATTTAATCAGCCCACCCTAACTATTGTACAATAGATGAAGATAACATCAATCATCGCGATCGCTCTAAGCACGCTCTGGCAGACCACCCTAACTATTGTACAATAGATGAAGATAACATCAATCATCACTTTCATAGAGCGATATAGCTGCCGCACTTGCTCCGCGTTTGAGTCGGCGAACCAAAGTGGAATGGATGTTAAGAACGCTATTTCAACAAAGCCCAAACTTAATATAAAATAACTGGAATGTACGAGCGAAAATTATCAAAATCTTTATCGGTAGTAAAAATACTGTAACCACGATGATGAGCTACTGCACAAATTAAAAAATCAGTATTTGAAGCCTGAATACCATGACTGCGACAAGTATTAAAAAATTCTGCTGCTAGCTCATAATCTTCAGTTGTTAACTGTAAGTCAGAAAAAGCACGCAGATATTCTCGTAATCGAATAAATTGTTCCCGAACACGAATCCCGATCAAACTTCCTGACGAATTTATCCTAGTAAAACGACTCGTCCATCTGTAATTAAATCTCGCAATTTATTAACGATATAAATTACATCATTTGGGGTATTGCGTCGTAATGCAAGAGAACAAAAATAACTGTTAACTACAAGCATTCATTTTTTCTATCTTTGTTGCTTATAATTATAATTTTCTTAATAGTCGATAGTACCAAATAATTCTAATACTTTCTGTTGTTGACGACGTTGAATATATTCACGCAAAGCTGTTTATCTTAATAAGATTTACTGTGGAATTATCGCTCAAAGCTAGAGCTTCCTGAAGGAGTTTTTCGTCAATATTAATATTAGTTACCATATATTGATTTCTGTAGTAATGTTTGACAAGATTCTTGTCACAAAAAAGCGAATAATTTGTTAGCGGTTTTCTGTAGCTTCTTGACGATTTCTAGAAACCCATTCTTGAGCATCTTCTCCCACTAAATGATAAGTCGCTTTTCCTTGAATCTCACGCCATTTACGCCGAAGTTTAGGGGTAGAATTATCATTTATTTTAAGATGACTTGATAAATAATATGGTGTCCGGATAATTAGTGATAGAACTCCGTTCCGCTTACGCGACCAAAAAACTTTTTCCTTTTTATACTTTCTTTCTCCTATCTTCCCTCCTGAGTCCTGAGTCCTGACTCCTGAGTCCTGAGTCCTCCCTCATTTATTTATAACTATTCAACCAGACATGATATAACGGATTAATTGAAGCTTTTCTTGAATGTTTAACCCTTCTGATTTACTCATTAACTCTATTTAATAATTCTTGAGACATAATGAATGATACCTCCTTTTTACAACCACAAGTGTATCAATAATAATTTTTATTCTCGATCGTCACAACCAAAATATTGTAGGGACGTTCCATAGAACGTCCCTACTACCGTGTCTAGACTAAAATTGTGTGTAAAAAACCTAACCCCCGACTCCCTTCCCTGCGAGGGAAGGGGGAGAAGAGTCCCCCCTTCCTACTTTGAGAGGGGTCGGGGGAGTTGTCTTCCGCAGACTCCCTCTTTACCCACATTTTTAAGCTAGACGAGCTACTACTGTGGTCTACCGAAATGAAAACCGCTGTAATATTTGCCCAACCTACTAGCTAGGATTAGTTGTAGATTTGGAAGGCTTCAGTTTGCGTTTGACGGTTGAAACTGCTCCTAGAGTACCGAGAGTGAGGAAGCTTAAAGTGGAGGTGGTTTCAGGGACAACGATTGGAGCAGCAGAAAAACTAACGGGCAATTCACTATCTTCTGGACCAAAATTTTCAAAACCTGGTATAAATGGCGGCGCAGAAAAAATCTCAAAATAACCCGGAGGCTGCAAAAAACCAGCAAAAAACATATTCACAAAGTTTCCTTCCGAGGTAAAATACCCAAAACCAGAACTTGTTAATTGTTAATCAGGATTAAGACTAATTATATTGTCAAGTACAAAAGGTTCGTTTCCTGGTACTGAAGTTCCCGTAGCTTGTAAACCAATAATTGTTTCGTCATTTCTCGTACCAGTAATTCCAGTAATTAGGTAAAAACCTAAATCGTCAGGAGTGTCATTAGTAGTCAAACTACCACTCGCCTCTATACCAGGAGCAGAATAACTCCAATTCCAAATTAAAGCAGAGGCAGCTTCTATTTTCCCAAAAAGCAATGCAGATGTCACAGTGAGGAGTGTGGCAGATAGTAAAGTTAGATTTTTCATAAAAAAATGGCGATTTTAGATTTAAAGTTTACTTTTAAAGTATCACAAACTATCCCATGAATCAACCATTACCTTTAGATTTTTCTCAGCAAGACTTACGACATCGCAATTTTCAAGGTCAAGACCTCACCGCCGCTAATTTTAGCGGTTCTGACTTGAGAGGTTGCGATTTTGACGATGCTATCCTAATAGGAGCAAATTTTCGGGGTGCAAGAATTGGGCAAAGTAGGAGCAAGATTAGGATTTTGATTGTTCGTTGTGCTGGAGCGGCGATCGCTGTTACTCTTGCTAGTGCTTTTGCTAGTTTTATTGCTGGTGAAATGGCGGGGGTTGCTGCTTTGATTGCGACTGGTGCTGTGGCGGTTGCTATTACTAATGCTGAGAGTGAGATTATTGCTGCTGTTTTAGCTGGAGTTGCTGCTGTTATTGGTTCGAGTGGTATTATCTATTTTTTGACAGGAAATCAAGTCAAAGGATTGTTATTATTTTTGGGTTCGGGAGTAATTTTTGGAGTTGCTGTTATTTTGTTTTTTCAAGTTGTTATTGAGTTGGATAAGTTATCAACAACATCTTTTGAAAATGCAGATTTAACTAATGCTATTTTTGATTAGCCAATTATTTAATACGATGAATGAAACGGGGAAATCAACCGCCATTTTTTATGTCTTTGTTGCTTATAATTATAATTTTATTTATAGTTTATAGTAGCAAATAATTCTAATACTTTCAGGTGTTGGCGACGTTAAATATATTCATGCAAAGCAGCTTCTATAAATATATTTACTGTAGAATGGTGGCTCAAAGCTAGAGCTTCCTTAAGGAGTTTTTCGTCAATATTAATATTAGTTACCATGTATTGATTTCTGTCGTAATATGTGACAAGATTATTGTCACAAAAAAACTGTAGGGATTTGGAAACTAAACCCCTACGATAAAATATTACAACCTATTAAGGATTGCTATAGAAAAATTTTTATTTATATTAAGTTTCGATAATTAATTATATAATACTGTAACTTGGTAAGTGAAGAGGAATCATCAATTAAAGCTATGGCAGCAAAAGATATATTTCATCCCATTGTACGTTCAGCATTAGAAAAAGAAGGATGGACTATTACTCACGATCCTCTATATCTTAAAGTAGATGAAGATAAACTGTATGTAGATTTAGGGGCTCAAAATCACTTATTAGGAGTAGAAAGGTACGGACAGAAAATAGCAGTAGAAATTAAAAGTTTTTTAGGTCTGTCGTTGATTAGTGATTTTCACGAAGCGATGGGTCAAGCATGGAATTATAAAGTAGTTTTAGAAGAAATAGAACCAAATAGAGTTCTATATTTGGCAGTTCCAGAAGATGTTTACGAAGATTTTTTTACTCGCCGTTTAGCTAAAATATCAGTAGGGCGGATGCAGCTAAATTTACTTGTATTTAATCCAATTAGAGAGGAGATTATAATATGGACATAGAGAAATATAGAAAAATAATTAAGTCAATTGTCGAAAAACATTCTAAGGGCGATAATGGCGATGGAGAAATAGAAACTCAAATTGCTTTCGACCTAGAACGCGATCGCTATTTAATGTTTCATATCGGATGGTGTGGAGAAAGACGAGTTTTTGGATGTGTTATTCACGTTGAGATTAGGTCGGGGAAAATTTGGATTCAACGAGATGGAACCGAAACAGGAATAGCTAATGAGTTAATTAAATCTGGAGTGCCTAAGTGTGATATCGTGTTAGGATACAGGTCTGCCTATATGCGTAAGTTTACAGGATTAGCGACGGGGGTTTGATCTCCTTAACGACCGGACTGATACAGATTCTAATGGTCGTTCAAAATCCATGTAAATTACTTGATTATTTTCGGGTGCTATATCAAGTTATACCATTTTTATAAGATTAGGGAGTAGGGAGTGAGGAGTAGGGAGTAGGAGGAAAGAATTGATGATTTTTGTGGGATAATTGAGAAGAGACTTGAGGGTAATCACTTAAACAAAATTTTGAAATTATTTTAGATCGCAAATTAGAAATAGGGCTTGTTAGAAATGATATAATAACTAATGTTATTTAATGAAAGTCAATCTAGCAAATGACGGAAAGTCAATCTCAGAAAAAAGTTCTTATACTAGCAGCGAATCCAATAGAAACTACAAAATTACGGTTGGATGAAGAAATTCGTGTAATTAAAGAAGCACGACAAAAGACTAGGAATCGAGACAGTCTTGATATTTTTGTAGAATTGGCAGTAAATTTCTACTCAAACTTTGGAAATTGTGGCTAGTACAATTACAATAATCTTCTAATCATATAATCCCTCTGCTATTTCAGATTAAATTTTATTTTCATCTGTTTGACAGACTGATAAATTTCTGGCAAACGCTTATAAATTGCAGAAGCCTTCAAATAAATCTTATTAGGAACCGCCGGACTACTAGAAACAATCTCTCCCGCAGCAACATCATTATGAACACCCGCTTGAGCAGTAGCGATCGCTCCATTTCCGATTTTTGCCTGGTTAGCAACTCCTACTTGACCTGCTAAAATCACATTATCCCCAAGCTTCACCCCACCAGCTAAACCAACTTGAGCTGCCAAAGCACAATTTTTACCAATTTTACAACCATGACCAACCTGTACTAAATTATCTAACTTAGTATTCTCACCAATTCTCGTTTCCCCTACCGCCGGGCGATCAATAGTAGTATTACCTCCAACTTCCACCCCATCCTCTAAAACAACTTTGCCAGACTGTTCCATCTTAAACCAACCTTCAGGAGTCGGCACAAAACCAAAACCCTCTCCTCCAATAACTGCTCCACTATGAATTACACAACCCTTACCTATCTGACTCCTCTCGTGAATCGAACAATTAGCGTGTAAAATAGTATTCTCTCCAATTTCCGCATCTGGATAAATTACCACATTCGGATAAATACAAACATTATCAGCAATTTTCACCCCCGCCTCAACCACAACATGAGCGCCAAGATAAACATTCTTACCTATTTTTGCCGTCCGGTGAACTACAGAAGTAGGATGAATTTCAGCAGTAGGTTGAAAAGGTCGATAAAAAACAGCGATCGCCTTGGCAAATAATAATCTCGGTTCCTTACCAGACAACCACCCAATACCACGTTCACTTGCCAAATTTTGTAGAGCTTCATCCATCGGCAAAATTAAAGCACTAGCATTTGTCGTTTCTAAATAACTGGCAAATTTTGCTCCTTCAATATAACTGAGAGTACCTACTTTTGCCTCATCTATTCCTGCTACTCCCTGAATATCTGGATCGAGAGTATTTATTTTTTCCAGACTACAAGCGATAGTCTCAGAACCAAGTTTACTTGCAAGTTCGCTAAATTTCACAATTACAATGCCCCACTCCTCAACTTCTGGATATTTACCATTTTCCCAGAAAAAAATCAACCCAAATCTATTTATCAATTTTAGACTTGGGTTAAATATTTTTATTGGGGAAAATACATTCTGTAGGGGTTTGGTCTCCAAACCCATCTTTGATATTTGTGGTTAGCTAAGGTAATTTAATATAAACCATTTTTACTTAACAGAAACTGAATTTACATCAACTGTAGCATCAGCATCAGTTACTTCATTAATATCAGATACTACTGCCACATTTTCCCCACGACGTAATTTCATAAAATCAACTACCATCTGAGAAACTTCTGCTACTAAAAGAGTTACAATAGCAATATCATCAATTTGTCCGACAATTGGGATAAAATCTGGAGAAATATCAAAAGGACTAAGTACATAAGCTAATGTTCCAGCAATAATCCACCAACGATATTTAGGATTACGGATAGTATTACGATACCAAGTATATAGAGATTGAATTGAAAAGCTCATTTAATTATCCTTATATTTAGAAGTTACTTACATTTCTAATAATGTCAGAGTTTCAAGCAGTATGTCAGTGCTAATATTAACCATAAATTTTTCTAGAAAATTCTACAATTAAAATTCAGGAATTTAGTTATGGAGATTTGTACTATAGTCTAATACCATTTCTCAAAAATCTTGCTATATTTGATTGGGTGGGGTAGGGAGGTTTCACTGCGTGACATGAAACGCATTTTTGTTATGCAACGTCCGTACGGAAGTGTGGGGAGAAGTAAACATAATAATAATTAACATCAACTGGCTCATAATTAGGGAATAATTCCTGGTTGCCTGTATTAATTATTTAATAACTGAAGTGTTACCCAAGTATAGCATTTATTTTGGTAATTGGTATAACAGAGTGAATGCACAAGTAAAGATTAAGACAGCTAGAGTGCTTAATGTTCGGTGGGTGGGGTGCGGAAAGTTAAATTTTGGTCCGGTTCATAATTATTGCCGCCTCACCCTCCCCACCCTACTGGACTGTTTCATCTAAAATGGTGCAATAGTAGGGGCGGGTTTTACCTAGAATTTTAATGCTTATTCTAAGATTTACATAAACCCGCCCTAATGCACACCCATTAGTTGTGTCAGTCTACTACGCCTGAATTTAATATTCTTTTTACAAACAGTCTCTAATACGGTTCAAATAAGACCAAGATTCATAAAGTATTAAACAATTAGAGTAGTTCTTAATATTATAGAACTCCTATAAAAAATTTCTTAAGTAAACTCTATTAATCTATAAATTAATCTACTTTCCTTCCTTCTTTATGGTTTATTCTTGCTTCAAAAAATCCTTAGAATAATCTACTTTCCTTCCTTCTTCCTTCTTCCTTCTTCCTTTTTCTATAGCTTTACCAAAAATGCAGCACACTCAACATGGGCAGTTTGAGGAAAAAAGTCTGCAGGTTGTACCTTGCTCAAATAATATTTACCAGTTGAACAGAGAAATTTCAAATCGCGAGCCAAGGTAGCAGGTTTACAACTAATATAAACAATACGTTCAGGTAAAATTTCCAACAAAGTCTCTAAAACCGAGCGATCGCAACCTTTTCTCGGTGGGTCTAATAAAACTACATCTGGTTTAACCTCCAACTGAGGTAGTAAATTCTCAACTTTTCCTGCATAAAAATCTACATTTGTCAAGTTATTAATTTCAGCATTAAACTTAGCTCTATCAATGGCCACTTGTTGTACTTCTAAACCAATGACCATACTTTTTCTATTTCCTATTTCCAGAGAATCATTATGACTAACATCCTGTAAATATTTTGCCAGAGGTAAAGTAAAAGTACCAACTCCACAATAAGCATCAACAATAATTTCCGAGCCACTCAAAGTCAACTCTTCAACTACGACCTCCATTAATCTTTCAGCAGCTCTTGTATTTACCTGAAAAAATGTATCGGCAGTCAATTGAAAATTTAAGCCACCAAACTTTTCCTGCACATAAGACCGACCAGCAATACAAACAGTCTCTTTGCCAAAAATAGTATTTGTCCTCTTAGAATTATAATTCAAACAAACACCAACTAAGCGAGAATAATCTTCTAACCACTTCTTCGCTTGAACTGTAATACCAGGTACTAACTTTTCTGGATTTTCTTCATTACCATTAACCACCAAAGTTAATAAAATTTCCCCTGTTTTTTCTCCTATCCTCAAAGATAAATGACGTAAAATACCTATATGCTTATATTCATCATATATCTTCCATCCTTGCCTAGTAATATCCTGTTTAATTTCTTTGAGTAAAGGATTTAAACGTTGGTCTTGGATGGGACATTGATTAAGATTAATCAATTTATGGCTACCTTTCTGATAATAGCCCGCCTTCACTTGACCTGTAGTCGAAATACCTAGAGGATATGTCACTTTGTTACGATATCCAAAAGGGGATGGAGATGGTAGAGTTGGTTTAACCTCTAATAATTCTAGGCCACCTATTCTTTCTAAAGCTTGAATAACTTGATTTTGTTTGGTTTGAAGCTGATATTCATAATTAATATGTTGCCATTGACACCCACCACATTTGTCCGCAACAATACAGTAAGGTTTAATCCGCTGGTCAGACTTTTCTAAAAGTTGATGTAGTTTCCCATAGGCATATTTAGGTTTGACTATTGTTAGGCGGGCAATAAGGCGATCGCCAGGAACTGTATCAGGCACAAATACCACTTTTTCATCATAACGACCCACTCCATCACCGTTATCTGTTAAGTCTGTGATGTTTATCTCCACTAGCTGACCTTGTTGCCAAACTGATGTTCCCAATTTTTGCTTATTTATTTTCACTAAGTTCTAAATCTTTAATATTACTGACTATTGTTTTTCTGTATAATATAATCGCTCTATTTTAATTTTTTGATCTTAAGTCATATCAAATCCGCTTAATTCGATATGAAAATTTTTTCATCTACGGTTCCCGAAAAATCAGCTAATGTGCAAATATTTCTAAATTCTCTTTTCTCCTGACTCCTGACTCCTAGTTAACTATTGAATTACACCAATGCTACCGGATTTAATATTAGTTTCTGGTAATTCTGGGTTTTGTACATTTGGCTAATTAATTCCAGCTAACAAACTATTTAAAGCTTTAATACCAATTTTATGTGAGGCTCAAAGAATTATAAATTAATTAACTTGACTGTATTTATTTATAGTTAACTCTGATTAAAATTTTATTCTATGTAACTTCATATTAGTTTGGCATAAGTAGGCTTTGCTGATTAAATATCAAAGCATTGACAGATAAAAGTTTAAGAAATTTTCGGTCTTAAATACCTTGGTTTTCAGCTCTTGATGCACGGTTCCCGAAAAATCAAAAAGGAGCGTATTTCTGGCACATAGTTGAGCCAAAAAAATTACTCCCGTAGGGGCGTTGCATGCAACGTCCCTAACTACTCCCCCGCTCCCCTACTCCTTAAAAAAGACTTTTTCAGCAAACCCTAAGTAGAGAGCCACAAAAAAACAAAACTTTTAAGCCAAAAGTAAAATTACTCAAAATTTAGAATAAATTACCAGATAAGCTGTTTTATGTTAGCTTGTCGTAAAAATAATTTTTAACGCCAACCTAGTTATTGCTCCATAAAATTTTTGGTATAAACGAGAACCTAGAAAATTTGATGACCTGGAAAGGCAGTCAATGGTTAAAATGAAATATAATTCAGCAAATTTTCGATAATTATGAGTGTAGTTAGCCAAGTTATTCTCAAAGCAGACGATGAATTACGTTACCCCAGTAGTGGGGAACTTAAATCCATAAATGATTTTTTGAAAACAGGTACGCAGCGTGTCAAGATTGCTAGCGTGCTTTCTGAAAATGAGAAAAAAATTGTGGACAAAGCTAGTCAGGAGTTATGGCGCAGGCGTCCAGATTTTATTGCTCCTGGAGGTAATGCTTTTGGCCAGCGGGAACGTGCCTTATGCCTCCGGGACTATGGTTGGTACTTACGTTTGATTACCTACGGGGTACTAGCTGGGGATAAAGACCCCATTGAAAGTATTGGTTTGATAGGTGTTCGGGAAATGTATAACTCCTTGGGTGTACCTGTTCCTGGAATGGTAGAGTCAATTCGTTGTCTAAAGGAAGCAAGTCTTGCTTTACTTGATGAAGAAGATGCGAAAGAAACTGCTCCTTATTTTGACTATATTATTCAAGAAATGTCTTAATGGATAATGGATAATTGATAATTGATAATTAATTCATCTCGGTTTAAAGCCTCTCGTTTCAAGGAGAAACAAGAAATAAGATTTCCGCATAATTGTTTAATCTTTTCGGCTTTAACCAAAGGTAATTATTAACTAGCTATTAGCTTTTCCTTACGAAATGCTACGCAAAGAACATTTAGCTCGCCTCCTGCGGAGAAACTAGGTTAACAGCTAAAAATCCAAGGGTTTAGGTCTCCCACAAGAGGAGCGAAAAATTAGTGGTGCGCTTTTTTAGGGGTTTAAATACCCCATTATACACCAAGAATAAGCTGATAGCTGAGTGCTGAGTGCTGAGTGCTGAGTGCTGAGTGCTACTTCAATTATCCATTAATGAAGCAAAATACAAATAATATACTGATTTTAGGGGTGAACAGTCGTTCACCCCTACTAAAATTAAATATCTTTCCACTTATACCAATTCCCATGCATTAAGGCTATACTTGAGTGACACTTCAGTTATCAAGTAATTAACACAAATAAAATAAATTATTCCCTAATTATTATCCAGTTAATGTTCATTATTCTTCTGTGTACGGACGCCCTTATGCAACGTCCCTCCTCCACCCAATCAAATATAGCAAGATTTTTGAGAAATGGTATTATACATTTTTCTCTGACGGCATAGTTTAGAATAAAATTCTATTACTTTTTGCCTTCTAAAAATTGTCTTTAAAACCAAATTCATTTTCTTAGCCAAAGATTTTAGGTGTTGGTCAATCAAGGTATGAAAATAAAAATTGAACAATCTCAAATATTTGTTATTCAATAGTTTAGCAATTACCAAAAAATACAAATCATACCCTAATTTACCAACGCCAGATTTTACTACTAAACATTTTCCAACATACCACCAGCGATCGCCAGTAAGATTAATACCCCAAAAGCTAATCTGTACCAAACAAATATCCAAGTATCCTTAGTTTGTAAGTATTTAATTAACCAAGCAATTGCTATATAAGAAAAAATTATTGCAGAGATAATACCAGCAATGGTAGGAAGTAAGCCTATACCTCCAAAACCTTCATCAAAGAGAGTCTTTAGTTCGACTAAACCTGCCAAAGTAATTGCTGGAAGACCTAATAAAAAAGAAAATCTTGCTGCTGTAGCTCTTTCTAATCCCATAAACAACCCCCCTGTAATAGTTGAGCCTGACCGAGATACTCCAGGAACTAATGCTAAGGTTTGGGCCATACCCATCAAGATGCCATCTTTAATATCTAGTTGTTCAAAGTTACGTTTTCGGCTGCCAATTTTTTCTGCTATTCCTAATAACAAAGCCATAACTATTGAAGCAATGGCGATCGCTACTGTACTGCGGAGTGGAGAATTATCAAAATCTGGAATAAATAGTTTAATTAACAATCCAAAAAATACTATTGGTAGGGTGCCCAAGGCAATGCCAACTGCCATTTTGAAATCTGGGGACTGGTAGTCAGATTTCAGAATAGATTTATATGTACCAATTGTGATTTTTGTCAAGTCATCCCAGAAATACCAAACAACAGAAACAATACTGCCTAATTGAATAACCGCAGTAAAGGCTACACCAGGGTCTCCCCAACCTAGCCCTACAGGGACAACCTTCAGGTGAGCGGTACTACTAATAGGTAAAAATTCTGTTAATCCTTGTACCATTCCGAGAATAACTGCCTGAAAAATAGTCAACTGTTCAGAAGTGGGTATCGGCTCAGATGGTAATGATTGGCCAACTTGTTCTAGAGAGATAAAAATTAGAGCGCTGACAATGACTGCAAAGAAAAATTTCATCAAGTAGCGTTTTATGAGAATTATTAGTCAATTATACCATTAATTAATGTAGTTAATTTTAGTAATTTTTAGCTATCAAAACCCTTAAAAAAAGCAATCAGCAGTCAGCGGTCAGCAGTTAGCAGTAAATGTTTAGAAGGGGATTTAACCCCACCGCGCACCTTCAGGTTTATAGAAATCGGGGATTTAAACCCAGAGATATAATACTATTTCTCAAAAAAAAATTACATTTTATTGAAGCAAAAATGTTTAATGTAACATATATACAAGAATTAAAAATAATAATAATTAACGCTAAACAAGCTTAAATTAGCAAAAAAAAGAATTTATTTGTCATAATTACTTGATAGCTGAAGTTTTGCATAAGTATAACATTAATGCCTGGGAATTGGTATAAGAGCTGATAGCTGATAGCTGATAGCTGAATGCTAAAAGCTAAAAGCTAGTTAATTTTCAATTGCTGTTATCTAGGGCTTGCTGATTAAATATCAAAGCATTTATAGATAAAGGTTTTAGCCTTTTTAGATCCGAAATACCTTGGTTTTCAGCTCTTTATGCACGGTTCCCGAAAAATCAAAAAGGAGCGCATTTTGTTCAAGAGAGTACCCCAAAAATTACTCCCCCTACTCCCCTACTCCCCTACTCCCCTACTCCCCTACTCCCCTACTCCCCTACTCCCCCGCTCCCTTACTCCTTAAAAAAGACTTTTTCAACAAACCCTATCTATATCTTAACTCTTCCTAAAAAATCCCCATTGGGGGGATAAAAATCTTGTTAATATTATAAAGATGCCCTGGGAGGGGATAAAACCTATGATATATTAAATAAAATAAAGTTAAATAAAAAATATTAAAAATATCTTGTTTGAAAATACTTTTTTTGCTATGATAGAAAACTTTTTTCCACCTACTATTATGGAAAAAAATTTTTTGGTATTTGTTTCAGAAAAAATTAGAATCAGCCAAAAATGGGCTGTGTTCGGCACTGCTATATTTCTAGTAACAGTACCAGTATTTTTTCAAGCTCCAATGGTACGTCAACTGCCTTGGTTAAGTTTAGCTATGACAGGCTTTTGGTTATGGCTAAGTTTAAAATTGCTCAAAAAGAGAGAAACTAATTTATGGGGCGATCTATTATTAGGGTTTACTTGGAGTTGGTTTACAGGTTCGATATATTGGGGTTGGCTACGACAGGAACCATTTCTCCACTTACCAGTTGAAGCGATATTTGTACCTTGGGCACTATGGTGTTTAAGCAATAATCGAGAAATGTTAGGAAACTGTTTTTATTTAGGGTCTCTACTTGGTACAGCAGTAACAGACGGATATTTCTACATAACTGGCCTGATTCCTTATTGGCGACAGTTAATGATAGTTGAACCAGAAATGGCCTTAGAAGTATTTCAAGATGCTTTAACTCAAGTGCTTACTTCTTGGGGGATAACTTGGATTATTGTCTTAGTTGCAATTCTGTTGTTATTTGGTATTGTACCTTTGCAGTCTAAAAAGTTATACTGGTGGGGGTTTGGGGCAGCAGTATTGAGTACAATTTTAGTAGACAGTCTATTCTTATTGGCTGCTCTTGTGGCCTAAGACCAAATTTCAGAGGGGGTGCAGTAGAAAAATACCTCGGTAATAATACTGTCATACCTATGCTATTTTAGGGTCAATCAGTCTATTACTGATCAATTAGTGCTGACCAAAACAGAATTCACACAAGTTTAAAGCTTGTGTTACCATGAGTGCCACTGTCGTGACTTTGCAACCTCCTCATCTAGTGCTTCGCACAGAAGCAGGCGATCGCTACCTACCTCTAGTTGGAAATAATTGTTGGACTATTGGTAGAAGTAAAGATAATACTTTTGTCCTGACTGATAAATGGATATCCCGCAACCATGCTATGATACAGCAGATGGATACGGGAGATTTTTATCTGATTGATTTAGGTAGTCGTAATGGTTCTTTTGTAAATGGCCGTCGTGTTAGTATTCCTGTTACTTTAAAAGATGCGGACGATCTAATATTTGGTCAAACAGAACTAGAATTTCGTTGCCCTGACCTGGAAATAAATATAGAATCAGCGATAGATATTGATTCTCAAGAGTTTACAGCTACCTTGCACGTTCGTCGGTTAATTTCGGTGATGGTGATGGATATCCGAGATTTTACAGTGCTGACTAGAAAACTTGATGAGAGGGTATTGTCTGAAGTAATTGGTAGTTGGTTTAGGCAAGCTGGAGATATTATTAGGAATAATGGGAGTTGGGTAGATAAGTATATTGGTGATGCTATTATGGCTGTCTGGTTCCATGGAGCTGAGGGACTCAACAGCACAGAAATGCTCCGTATTTTTCAGGCTCTTAGAGATTTACATGAAGTAACAGAGGAATTAAGTAAGACTTATCCTTTACCTTTTCCCTTAAGAGTGGGAGCTGGAATAAATACAGGTTATGCAATGGTAAGTAATGCTGGTAGTACCGAGCGTTCTGATTATACGGCTTTAGGGGATACTGTTAATGCAGCATTTCGTCTAGAATCATCTACGAAAGAAATTGGTATGGATATAGCTTTGGGAGAAGGTACTTATAAATATATTTCCGATCTAGCAAGTGTTAATCAAGTATTCAAGCAGTATAAAGTACATCTGAAAGGTTATGATACTCCAACTATAACTTACGCAGGTACTTTTAATAGTCTCGACAATTTCTTGAGCTAAAAATTGTTAGTTAACAAAAATAAAACCAAAATTTTTTAGGTTTGAACTGTACTGTAGGGGATAAGTCCACAGACTTTGGCAATAGAGTATTTGATATACGAAATATAGGTTAACTCAGGAGTCAAAAGTTAAAAGTTAAAAGTTAAAAGTTAAATTCTTGTTGTGATTATAGTTAAAATTACTAAATGCTCATAGCATTTCAGAATTTTTATAATTATTGAGTCGGGAATTATGAGCCAATTTTATTGTACCATTAAACCTATAGTCAAAAGTTATTAAATTTTGTCAAATATTTAGAGCTGGTTAGTACCAATAAACAAAGATATTTGTCGTTATTTGACTATATATGACTAGATTTATGTATAACTTTTACTATACTTGATAATGTCTACGCCAATCGTGACTGCTATAGAACCCATTTGAGATATATTTAAAATTATAGATTGAGGGTAGGGGATTAGGGGAGTAGGGGAGATGGTTTAAATTATACCTTTTTTCTATATTCTCCATCTCCTGACTCAAGAGCCAAAAACCCTTATCTTTGCGCAGATACGGTTAGGGCTTCTATACGCAATAGGAGAGAAAATTTGACAATTACATCTGGTGTGCGCTTCAGGAAATGAAATTACTATTGCTGTATACGCAATAGAAGAGAAAATTTGACAATTACATCTGGCGTGGGCTTGAGAAAATGAAATTACTATTGCTATATCTATAAAGAAATTTCACTACCCACCTCTATCTCGCATTGGTGCTTCAGGAAATGAAATTACTATTGCGTATAGAGCAATAGAAGAGAAAATTTTATAATTATATCTGGCGTGGGCTTGAGAAAATGAAATTACTATTGCTCTATAGAACCCCTAAAGGGATCTATTTAAAATTATAGAAATTAGAGTAGGGGAGTAGGGGAGTAGGGGCTTAGATCTACCTTTTTCCTCTATTCTATTTCTCCATATCCGCCAATTCAGCAATTCAGCAATTCTGACTCCTGACTCAAGAGCCAAAAACCCTCACCTTTGTAAAGATAGGCTTAGGGCTTCTATAAATACCAGCGGAAAAAACAATTTATTTATCAGCACCTTGAGACACCAGATGATCTAAACAGGAATTCATTCCATATCTTTTCATATTACCCACCTGGTAGTCCTGCATTGTAATGGTGAAGATATATATTTTTTAATTTCTTCTCACACTCCCACACTCCCCACATCCCCCACACTTCCCACACCCCCCAAACTCTCTCTACCATTACTATGTACCACCACCCTCACCAAAGGTATTTGACCTAACCTGATACAACAAAAGTCCCCCAAGGAAGGGGAAGCTTTAGACCCAAATTATCGGAAAAAAACAACACAACAATCTGGTAATATAGCCATAGCGGTAAAGCGCATAATGAAAATCCTAGAGGTATGGCGCCTCCTTCGGACAAGCTTTTCTATGGAAAGCTGGAAAACGCATTTCATATCGCGCGGTGAAACTTAAAACCCAAAAAACCTTTGCTGGAGGTCAACCACAAACCAAGGCAAGTTATTGTGGTCAAAGAAATTCCTGCGTATTTAAGTTGTCTGACTGCGGGCGCTTGGTGGACATTAAACCAATTGCCTGTGGATCAGTCTTGGGGAAGATTGGGCTTTTTCGAGCTTTGTCTACTTAAGGCTGGATTAAGATAGGAAACTCGAGAGTTTACTCTGAAAAATCCTGCACCAGAAGCTTTGCGTTTTGTTAAGGTAAAGCTTCTCTTAAAGCTGTTGTAGTCACGAAAGGTGTTGGGAGAATTTCAAAAGCTGTGTATATAAATATTGGGAGAAATACAAGAATGAAGCAAATAGCCCTAGTGCTGGCAATATTTGGGTTATGTTTGGGTTTTATGGGACTACCATACCACCAAGCTCAAGCAAGTAACTTAAATCTAACTGCATGGCCTTCCACTTCAATTTTAGCAGTAGAAGCTGGAAAGGTTAACAAGGCAGACGAAAAATTAGGAGAGATGGGTGTTGAAAAGCTCGATCTTAACAATAGTCCTTTAAGAAGCTTTCGGAAATACCGGGGAATGTTTCCTACTATAGCTGCGAAGATAGTAGACAATGCTCCTTACGAAAAAGTAGAAGATGTGCTAGAAATTCCTGATTTAACTGAACGTCAGAAAAAGCTTTTAGAAGCAAATCTTAAAAATTTTAAAGTCACTTCACCTAGTGATGACTTTAATGAAGGTAACTATAGATTGAATACTGGTTCATACGACTAAAGACTAAATATTAAAAATATTAGTCCGTTTTTAATCTTGCTGTGTAATAATTGATTAAAAATTGGGGGTGAAGGAATAGAATCTATTAAATTCCTCAATCATCAGATTGGGAATGTGTTCCTACACCCCTATAAATAGTTAGTCGATCAATCATAAATACTAAATACTCAGCCCAGACTATAGTCAAGCTTCAAATTAGGAGTTTACTTAGGAAAAACCAACTATAGGATTGCACTATATGTATTATTTTGGTGTAAAAAATTTAATGGGATTTACCAGACAAAATAAATTCTCTTGAAATATAATCTCTCAGTATGCTTGGCTACATTTATTTTAGGTTAGACCAATACAGGTGACTTAGAAGCTTACCTCACTAGGTGTCGATCGATACTCTCTAATCTCTTAATTTTAATTAAAAGCTGAGATTATATTTCTACTACTGTATAAATTTTTAAAATAATACTTCAAACTAAAGCCAGATTAGTAGGTAATATAATTCAACGCCCTCCTCCACCTTGGTTAGAGTTCTCTCCCTCTGGTGTTCCTTCACCGTCGTCGTTTCTGGGTTCATATCCTTTTTGAGAAACAATAGAAATATTTGATTTATCTAACAATAGGTTCAAATAACAAGTATCAACATCTGTATCAACTTGATGAGGGTAATGGCTTATATCTGGTAGTGCCATCACTTGTTTGGGTATGATACTTAAGCTTAGAGTGAAAGTTAAGAAAGTTATCCTTTTTATAAGTAGTAGAGTATTCATATAAAGTTATCCCCTGATAGCAACGATAAAAAGACTATCTAGATTAAGTTACTTTCCTGGCAAGTAAACCGTTTAGTAATTAGAATTAATTGGCACAGACTTCTGGAAATTTGGCTATTTTCCCTGTAAACATGAAGCCTACAATATAAACTTGGATGATAATAATATTATATCAGTATTTACACTGATATACCTAAATCTAGAGAAAGTGGAGCTGCACAAACTATCATATATATGTCCAAAATTTTAGCTAGATCAAACCTGCTGGTTGATGGCCATCAGTTTTACCTACTAAACCTGGAAATATACTCAAGTGTAAGTCTAAACCAGGACAAAATTATTGACGGAGCTACATAAACATTCCTTGCTCGAGCTACAAAACAGAAAACTTTCAAAAATTCCTACAGTAATAAATTGTTTGTAAACAAAATATATTTGTCAAGGATATATAAAAAAGGGTATAGTGCAACAATTAATAATTATTACCTCTTCTGTGATAGAAGGATTGACTAAAAGGATTTTTTTTCTTCTCTTGGTCGGGAGATGACTTTTAGGGCTCCACTAACGCCATCTCATCCTAAGGTCATGCGAGCAATTCATGTCGCGAAGCGTTTTCCGTTCCGGAATGCTCCGCAAACATGTCGGCTCAAGCGCCGAAAACGACCGCTTTTTTCTCCATGAATTGAGAGGGTTTATACCTTAATTTTTCGGTAATAGCTTAACAGCTTAACAGGGCAGTAGCAAAAAAGCGTAAGTATTTGATATTTTAACTTTAGGGTTTTGGTCGTCAAACTCTTACCCTTTGATCTAAACGGTAGGATTTCAATCCATTCCCCTATTCGAGCTTTAATATTTAGTATAAAAAAAGTCTCTAAAATATTAAATTAATCTAATCAATGATTATACCCTTTCTCATATTAATGAGGTATAGTATTTTGTCTATTCTTTAATTCCCTATTCCCTAAAGTCAAAAACTTGTCTATCTCACCAAGGGTGAGAATTACTAGAGCCAGAAATTAATAATGTCTTGCTAGATTTAACTTGTTTTAAATTAGCATCAAAATCTAATCAAGCTTTTATTTAATTAAAGTTATTTCTTGTATTTTTTCTTATCTTCATACATACCAGTATCAGCGTGATTAATTAGTTGGTCAATGTCTTCACTATCAAGAGGATACAAACTAACCCCAATACTGGTTCCCACAGATAAAGTATTCTCTTCTAGTTTGAAAGGTTGATTAATTGTATGACGAATTTTTTCAGCTACCCTGGATGCTCCCAGTTTTCCTGGAATACCTGGTAAAATTACAGTAAACTCATCACCTCCAAGTCTAGACACTGTATCACTTCCTCTTAAGCACCCTTGAAGTCTTTGTGCTACTTCTTTTAAGAGTAAGTCTCCTATAGCATGACCCAAGGTATCATTAACAGCTTTAAACCCATTCAGATCTAGAAAGAGTAAACCAACCATTTTCTCATTCAAATTTGCCCACTCAATAGCTTGACTCAAAGACTCATAAAATTGTTTACGGTTAGGCAATCCTGTGAGAGGATCGTGATGAGCCTGATGGTGTAAACTATCTCCTAATTGCTTCAGTTGGGCATTATCTAGTTCTAATCTTGCTGCTGCTTCTTTTAGGTTTTCCTCCATTTTTTTACGTTCAGTAATATCTCTAATTACTCCTACTAGAAATAAATTTCCTGCTGCATCTTGATGGAGAGTTCTTTTAGTAGCAATTATATGGGTAATTCCCTGAGCATCTGTAAAATATTCTTCGTTTTCTTGTTCTTGACTGGTTTGAAATACTAACTCATCTTGTTGCCAAAATATATTAGCTTCATTAGGAGGAAATAATTCATAATCTGTTTTAATGAGTAAGTTATCTATAGAGCAGCCGATAAATTTACCATAAGCTTCATTCAAAACAATACGACGATGATACTTATCTTTAACAAAAATAGGGTCAGGAATTGCATTAATAACTGACTGTAAAAATTCTGTAGATTTCTGCCATTCTTCTCTTAAGTGAGCAAGATGAAACATAATCATAGCAGCAGATCCACTAAGAGAAAAAATGGTTGGAATTACAGGCAACCACCAACCACCATAAATCAAGCTAACATAAGAAATTCCTGTAATACTAATACCGATAAATAGTGTTATTAAAATAGATTTTTTGGGTAATAATAATTTCCAGCTTAAATTAGCACCTATCCCAGAAAAAACAATAATCAATAACCATTCTAAAGGTTCAGGCAAAACTTTAATGTTGGCTCTACCATCAAGTGCTGAACTCAAAATATGACTCAAAAAACTAGCGTGTAGTTCTACACCAGATATTTTTTGTGGGGAGCTAAATAAACGAGTGCTATAAGAATTGAGGTGCAAATCTTTGACACTAATAGCAGTATAACCAATAATAATAATCTTATCTTTGAACAACTTTGGAGAGATGTTTCCAGATAGTAAATCATTCATGGTAACTATATGAAAGCTCTCTTGTTTTCTAGGATTTACTAAAAATTGATAGCCACCTGCATCAGCTCTAATATAAGCTCCATCATTTATTTTCAAACGATGAAATACTGCTGGACCTAGCTGCAAATCATTAGATTTATTAGCTTTTTCTGGCTCAATTCCTTCTGCTTTAAGGTAAATTAAAGCAAGTTTCAGTGGAAAACTTTCAAGAAATTTGTCATTTTCTGGGAACATATAGAGAAAGCTACGACGAATTATTCCATCAGCATCTATAATTAGATTGTTGAAACCTACTTGTTGTTTTTGCTCCAAAATAGTAGGAGCTTTGATTCCCAAATTATTGTCTATTCCTATTTTTTCAATACCAATTATATTAGGGATATTTTCTAGGGCTGTTACTAAATTTTTATAACCTGGTTCTTGAGGTAAATCACGATATATATCTAAACCAATGGCACGAGGTTGAAGGGAGTTTAATTTGTACAGTAATTCAGTTAGTAATTGATCGTTAATGGGGTGACCATACTTTTGTAGGTCTGCTTCATCAATTCCTACAATTACAATACGAGAATCGAAAGATTCTGTAGGTCTAAGACGAAAAAAATTATCATAAAGCGCCCATTCCCAAGTTTGCAAAAGACCTAATGAGCGCAAAAGTATGACGATACCAGCAGAGGTTGATGCTGTTATTAATACTCGGCTGTTTTCTAATAGCCAATGCTTGATAGTTTTCAGGATGGTATTTTGATGTTTACCGAAAAGTTTAAACATTTGTCAGTAATATAAATAAATAGCTATATTTAGGTAAAAACTAGCTCTCTATCAGCAGAGCCAGATATTCTAGATACACCCCACGACTGATGAAATTATGATGTTTGATTTACCATTATAGCTTATATATATTTACAACAATATTCTCTCCTGAATTGGAATAAAACAATAGATACAGTAGATTACAAGTTTGTGAGGTACAGAACACAAAAAGCCAGTCAAACAATTTTGCATATGTACTAAACTAATTGTATTTTATTTAGCTAAAATCTTTTGTATACCTCTTTTGTCACTCTCCGATAATTAGAATCTAGAAATAAATACTAAAGTAGGGTATTAAAATGGATGTAGAGTTACAAATTCTGTCAGCTTATTTATCTTAGAGACTGTTTGTAAAATAAGTATTAAGAGAACGAATAGTTACTAAAATCCAAAAAGAATTGAAATCCAGTAGATCAAGAAATATTAGGTAAATATATTCCTAGAAAAATAAGTGAGAAATAGTTGTGTTGATTTCTTCCTCCCTATTCCCTATTCCCTATTCCCTGTTCCCTATCTCATTTTTATCTTTCCTGATACATTCAATCTCTTAGATAGGATACATAAATGTAGAGATACTATGCTTGAAGTTTAGACTATAACTTTAGCTTTCTATAAGTTGTAGAATTACTTAGGATATTTAAGTATGTTAATGTTAATAATTAAAGGTTTTATTTTTTTAGGTTTTAAAGTGATATATAGCAATCTGCCCATAGGTCGCGGGTAATCAAAAAGTAGATAAAAAACTTGAAACTCCCGTCTGTTGACTGTTGCCTGTTGCCTCCATACCTAAAAGCGGTAATATTTTTATACACAAATAAAATAGGACTGCTATCTTGATAGATTATATCGGCCTAAATCAACAGAAACTATAAAGTCTTTTTATTGACCTTATTATTCGTAACATTCTTTTTTAAAATTGCTATTATAAACATAATAGGCACATTAGTTATGCAAGATTATGACAAAAGTTTGCCTAAACTTCCTACGCCAAAGGATTAGCTATAACTCAATTACAGCAATTTTGGACTTTATGAGGTACAAAATTTTAGGACTTTCGGGAATAGGGAATAGAAATTAGTATTAAACTTTACCTCACGATCTGGGCAAAGTGCTGTAATTTTTTTGCTTGTAGTTCATCTCACCGTTAAATCAAATATTATAACGGGAGTCCTCTAGCAAAATTTCCTAATAAATAAAATGGTGGCGATCGCCACCATAATTTGAACTGACCACCGATTAATTCCAGGACAGGACAGGAATAGTAGTGTCGGTGAATAACAATTTACTTTTAGATTGTTTTGATAGGGGAAGGAGAAGTTCTAGTTTCTGCTTCCCAATTCTGATAATCTTTTACCTTATTTGCTACACTCCGCCGAGTAGCTTCCACAAACTGACTTACACGAATAGGGTCTATTGGTTGGTCTATTTGTCCATGTCGTTTGAGGGAGCTAGATACAATGACGCCATCTGCAGCTTGCATCAAGGTAGAAATATTTTCCCAGTTGGCACCACTACCTATAAATACTGGCGTACCTGCTGCTGCTGCAGTAGCTAATTCTAAATCTTCCAAACTAGGAGGACTTCCTGTGGCCCACCCAGAAAGAATCACCCCATCAGCGAGACCACGTTCAATAGTTTCTTGGACGGCTGTTGTTAGATTTGGCGAACCCAAGGGTCGGGCGTGTTTGACTAAAACATCTGCCAAGATTTTGACATTACTACCCAGTTCTCGACGATAACGTAAAAGTTGATGTGCTATACCTTCAATCAATCCCTGGTCTGTGGCCATAACTCCAGTCAGAACATTCACGCGGATAAATTGGGCTTCTACACAGGAAGCGATCGCCATAGCACTTTGGCCATCGTTACGCAAAACGTTAATCCCTATTGGTAGGGAAACCAAGTTCATAATCTTTTGTACTAACAGTGTCATAGCACTGACTACAGCCGGATCAACTTGGTCTTTAACAAAAGGAGCATCGAAAAAGTTTTCTACTATGATGCCATCTACACCTCCTGATGCAAGGGCTGTAGCTTCTCTTTCTGCTCTACTGATAATTTCTTGGAGGTCACCTCCCCAAAGGGGTGAGGTTGGCAGAGGTTGTAAATGTACTACCCCAATAATTGGATTTCTGGTTTTAAATATTTGCTTTAAGTCCACGGGTTTACCTGAAACCACGGTTATGTGAAGTTTACTCGCCGTTAACCGCAAGGGGTATAATGGGAGTTTCTCAACTTTGCAGTTTGAGTTTTCTGCTTCAAGGGCTGACTAAGGTCTAAGCCTCCACAGACAGCAACGATGAGACCCACCGCCGTTTAGCATCAGAGATTATGGCGACTCATTGACGTAGCAGTCAGCGGTCAGCAGTCAGCTATTAGCTTTTCACTGTGTATAATGGGGGATTGAAACCCCCCATTAACACGCACCACTAATTTTTCAAATATAGTGGGGGACTTAAACCCTCGGATTTTAGCGCTCCTGCTAAATGCTGTTTGCGCAGCATTCCGTAAGGAAAAGCTAATAGCTAGTTAAGGACGCCCAATACGAGTTTTAGCTTTTCATGGGTTGACGCTTGACTTACTCAATTGAACCCCATACTCGTTAGTTTTTGTCTATGTTTTATTACAGGTGCTTTTTACCGCTACTCCTGATAGAAGTTATTTTAACATATTGTTTGTCAGGATTTTGAAGCCCCATGCCCAGCAATTCTCTTCTGGTTAAATTAAAGATTATAACGGAAGGTAAATTGCGAGATCGAGAAGGATAATTAAACCAACTTACTTACTCTATAGCTAAAAATATACTTAAAATTTGATTTCTGTATGACAATTTTAAGTAAAATCTAATTTACTTAAAATTATCTTAAAAACTATCAAAAAATTGCCAAAATACTGTACTCAAAAGTTATCGTGCAGAAGCAATTGAGTTACAATTTATTTGTGGTTGGATATTAATTATATATATAGCAATCCTCCGCATATTCGTGGCAAAAATCTTACTGCTTTTTAGGGAAGAGGGAATAGGGAACAGGGAACAGGAAGGAGTTTCAACTTTTTTATTTACTTTTTAATTTGTCACAACCTATTTAGGATTGCTATAGTAATTATCATACTGGTGAGGTCTAAAATTGTAGGCTTTAGGGAACATTTTAAACTAGGAACAGTGAAAAGAAAAAAATCAAGACAACTGTACTTCATAAAGGATGAGAAATACTATATATTTATCCTATTTTTAGTTATGATTTTTGTAAAATTTGGGAGTGGATATAGAAGTTGCATAGAACGGTAGTAAGTCCTTAGCAGCTATAGTTGGAATGGTTTTGATTGGAATTGAGTTATTATTTAATTTAGGAAAATCTATTCAGGATTAGTATCAAGTAATCGAGGTTGACAAAAAAAGATTGATAACTCTAAAGTTTAAAACTAAATCATTGAAAGTAAAATCAATAATTGGCAAAATTTATTAGGAATTTTAGATTAGTGAAAGCTCTATTAATAGTTTCAGCAATTATAATTGGCTTATTGGGGATGTTAGAAATAGGACTCCGGTTAGTCGTTGGTTTTGGTAATCCTCTTACTTATAATGCAGATAGTCAAATTGGTTATCTTTTGAAACCAAATCAAAATGTGAGTCGCTTTGGCAACCAGATAAAAATTAATCAGTATTCTATGCGTTCTGAGCCGATACAAGAGTCAAGAGAAAATAGTAAATTGAGAATATTTTTAGTAGGAGACTCTGTGGCTAATGGTAATTGGTGGACTGACCAAGATGACACAATTTCTGCAATTATACAAAACCAATTAAATGAAAAATTAGGTCAAGATAAAACTGTTGAAGTTCTTAATGCTTCAGCTAATTCTTGGGGTCCTAGAAATGAACTTGCTTATTTAGAAAAGTTCGGTTTATTTGATTCTCAAACTATAGTATTACTGATTAATACTGATGATTTATTTGCTAAAGCACCTAGTTCATTAGTGGTAGGAGTAGATCGGAATTATCCAGACAAGAAACCTCCTTTTGCAATAGCTGAAGTGATAAGTCGTTATTTATTACCAGCACCAAAAGTTCCAGAGATTGAAGAAGAAGGAGATAGGGTTGATTTTAATTTAGAAGCGATTAAAAAAATCCAGGAAATTACTAATCAAAACAATGCTAAATTTATTCTAGCAATGACTCCTTTACTCCGGGAAGTAGGTGAACCAGGACCTCGTGATTATGAAATTAAAACTCGTGAACGTTTAGATAATTTTACTGTAGCTGAAAATATTATATATCTAGATTTATTACCTATTTTTAAATCTGTCTCAGAACCTGCTAATTTGTATAGAGACCATATTCATTTAAGTCCTGAAGGTAATCAGGTTGTTAGTGAAACTATTAGTAAGTCAATTATTAATCATAGTCAGTTTTGAAGTCGGAATCAGGACTCAGGAGATATAATTACAGAAATTTCCCTGGATGATGAGGTAAAGTCTAATAATAATTTTTATTCCCTATTGCCTAAAGTTATCAAACTTTGTACTTCATCAATTTCCAAAATTCTGTAATTAGTAATAGATTCAAATATAGCTTTAAATTAAGAAAACCACATCTTAATTGTTGCTAGGTATCTTAAAGAAATTTATTTAATCAGCCCTACTAAATAATTACTAATCATAATTACAGCAAATTCGCTGGTTTATGAACTACAGTAGCAGTAGGTTTTGAAATAGTTTTTTTTGAATTATAAAATTAAGGTTTCATCCTTGTTAACCTAATCTCATAGAATCATTGTACTAAACTTAGATACAATAAATTAGGCTATATAAATTTTGATTCCTGAATTCTTTATTGTTCAAAACTTGCTCACAAAGATTAGTTATTTTTGAGAAAAATTGAGAAGTAATTATGTCTAACGAACCAGAAACAAAAGAGCCAATAACATCTACTTCCACTGATGAGTCTCTATCAGTAGAACAGAATCCCAGAGAGTTAGAATTATCAGAAAGAGTGGCGGAATTAGAAAAAAAATTAGATCAAGCACTAATGTTAATTTCTGATATTTACCGTTATGGAAAATTGAGAGATTTATTAGCAGCAGGTAAATGGAAAGAAGCAGATCAAGAAACTGCAAGAGTTATGTTAGAAATATCTGGTAAAACTGATAAGGAAAACCTGGTTCCTGATGATGTTATAAAATTTCCATGTAGTGTAATTAATTTAATTGATCAACTTTGGATTAAGTATAGTAATGGACGTTTTGGCTTTAGCGTACAAAAAAAAGTTTATGAAAGTATGGGTGGAACTTTTGATATTTCTCAAATTGATATGAAAGTTATGGAGAGTGTGGCTGAAAAAATTGGAGTACGATCAAAAGGTAAACCAATACCTTATAAAAATCTCAAATTTAGCTTAGAAACACCTCCAGGTGGTCTTCCTCTTGCTTGGTGGAGTTCTCCTTATGGAGCTAAGTCAGCAGTCTACTTTTTAGCTCGCTTGGATGCTTGTAACATTGATTGAATTTTTATGAATTTTTTGACTGTTAACAAGTAAAAATAGTTAAAACTATGCTAGAAGAAAGATATAAGCAAGGTAGGGAAAATTATTAGCAATGCTAATTTGAGGTATGAGGTAAGTAGTTAAGCTAAATTAAGAGTCATTAATATAGCAATCCTCCGCATATTTGTGGATAAAAATCTTACTGCTTTTAGGGAACAGGGAACAGGGAACAGGGAACACTTAACTGGTAAGAGTTTCAGTTTTTTTATATACTTTTTGATTTGTCGCAACCTATTTAGGATTGCTATATAATAGTAAAATTATATTTGGTTTAGAATAAATTAACAGAAAAATACTTTTTTAACTCCTGACTTATAACTCCTTACTCCGAAGAAATTAGAATCTATTTCATACAGTCATTCAGCAATGGTAAATTATTTGTATATAGCGGTTCTTTGATCAATGAGGTAGAATATTTTTTTCTCTTTCCTGATTCCCTATTCCTGATTCTCTAAAATCAAAAACTTGTATATGTTAGGAGTGAGAAAAAGCCTAGGACTACTATTGACCTAAAGAGTGTTTATCAAAAAAATATTAATACTGAAACGAATGGGATGAATTTACTTACATTTATTTATAGCTAATAGTAAAAGTAGGGATTTGGTGACTAAACCTCTAAATCAAACTAACTATATTTTGGTCATTTCAGTTATCAGTTAATAGTTATTAGTATCTCCTGGAATAGAGAGGCTTGAAATACTGAAGTTAATTTTTTCATCCCCTTAAAAGGATAGGCTTGAGACCTAATTTTATGGTCAATATTTCCAGACTATTTTTTAGTTGCCAATAGTTGTATATTCTTGTATGTTCTCTACTTCCTAATTCGTAATCCCTACTCCCTACTTCCTATTCCCTTTTTTAGATTTAGTGATAAATTAAGTCTCTTAATATTTAGGTTTTCTAGGAGCTTTTTTGGGTATTACTTCTGAGTCAAAATTCACTGATGATTTTTCATAGGTAGTCATTATATATTATCGGATTTACATTTTAGATGTGAATAGAGAATTATATATTTGATGGAATAGAAAATAAGAGAGTGTTTGGCAGAAGCAAAAATGACAATAATCATTTTACAACTCATCTGGAAATACTATAGCAATCTGCGCATTGGTTGTGACAATTTTTATAATAGTTAATTTAAGCTAAAAACATGAGTAAATTCTGACTCCTGACTCCTGTAAAGGTGTTAACTATAGTTATGTGTAAGCTAACAACCGTTTTGCTCCACAACATGAAACGCCCCTACCACTAAAATATTACAACTTATAGCGGTTTTCACTTCATGACTTGCATTACTTCTTCCTTCTCTCCTAGATAACTAAAGCCTTCTTTCTTTCTTCTTTCTTTCTTTAAACTCAAATCTCTGTACTCTATATTAATGAAAACTGGTATAAATAGGATTGCTATATATTAAGTAGGTAGGTTAAATTAAATAGAAAAGGATTGTTGAGAAAGAACACCGGAACATAATTAAGTAGACCAAATTATTGTTTATCTACTTATACTTATAAAGTATACAAGTATATTTATTTCCCCTATTCTCTACTTTCGACTTTTTGAAAAATGTTAAATTAATTTTGCACAGGTACTTAATTAATATAATTTTGGAGGTGACTTGGTAATGGAAGAAAAAAAATTTAATCTGAAACAAGTTATATTTTCTGGAGTAATGATAGCTTTGATGGGTTCAGTGATTGGATTAGCTGCAGCTGAGATGAGTAAAAATCCTTATCAATGTTGTAATTTAACTAAAATAGATAAAGGGTATAGTAGTGCAAAAGCACCTCGTACTTATGCGATAGTAGGTGCAATTTTGGGATTTGCTATTGGGTCAATTCAAGAAACTGTGAGGTCTCTAACACCAGAAGATGAATAAAAGTCAAAAATTTTGATTACTTTTTTCATCTTATGTATCTATAAAAAATACCAAATATTAATCATTAATTATCAACTATTAACTGTGGCAATTATTTCACAGTATAGAGGTTTTTTGTTGCCAAGGATCTAAGATATCTTTGAATAAAGTTTCCTCAATCCAAGTTTTAGCTACTACTGTTAAAGGTAGAGCTAAAATCAAACCTAAAATTCCAAAAAAAGTAGTGAAGAAAATTTGACATCCTAGAGTAACAGCAGGTAAAAGCGAGACTTGTTTTGCCATAACAGTTGGACTTAGCCAATAACTTTCAAGATTCTGAATAATAATATATAAAACTCCTACTGCAGCTATTTTCCAAGGAGCATCTAAAAGAGCAACCATTATGGGAAAGACTATACTCATAGTCGGACCAATATTAGGAATAAAATTGAGTAAACCTGCGAGTAAAGCATGAGTCAAAACTAAATCAATTTGTAATAGTAATAAACCAATACCACTACAGGTCGCCACAAAAAGAGAGTTAATTACTATTCCACCAAACCAATTACCTAAAGCTACCTCGCATTTTGATAGAATTTCATCTGCACGTCGCCGATAAAAAGAAGGAAATAAAAGTAATCCTACTCGTCGATAAGCTTGAGCATTAACCAAAAACATTATTGTTAATACAAATACTAAAAGTACCTGTAAGAATACGATAAAAGTATTAGAAAAAATCTTAAAAAAGTTGCTAAATAATTGAGTACCTAATGTTTGTGTTTGTACTAGCATATCAGTGGCAGTAGGTGGTGCTGGAAATAGATCGGGTCTTTGTCGATATAATTGCACAAGTTGAGAGCGGACTTCTATAAATACATCAGGTATTAAGGCAACTAATTTTTGAAACTGGGTAATAAAAGGTGGTACAACTAGCAACAAAAATAGCAGCATAATTAATGCTGCTAAACTTAAAGTAGCAATTACAGCTAAGTTTCTTTTAAGACCCCATCTATTAAATTTCTGTACTAATCTATTTAAGGCAGTTGCTAAAACTATTGCAGCAAATATTAATAGTACAAGTCGTTGAATTTCCCAAAGGATATATAGGGAAATAAGCAAACTAAAAAATCCTAACCATTTACCAAAATTCATATTTTTTTGTTGTCGAGTTGTTGGAGTGTAAGTATTCAGCAGTCAGGTATCAGGTATTGTTTTTGGTGTGGGTTTAAAGCTATATTAAATCAGCCATAATTAAAATATTACTAGAAAATTTGTAAGTCTATATTCATTTAAACTACTCCCTTAAAAATAGGGTCTTATAGCAATTACCAAAAGTAATGCATTACTTGATTAATGCTTCAGTTATTAAGTAATTATCTTGGTAGAATCACATTTTTTATGATTTGAGGCAATTTAATATTAATTATCATTATTTTTACTTCTCCCGTACAGACGTATCGCTACGCGACATGTTTGCGGAGCATTCCGGAACGGAAAACGCATTTTTGCCTGTGCAACGTCCCTACACTCCCCTACTCTGAAATAGATAAAGTTTTTGAGAAATGGTATTATTGCTGAGAGCTGAAAGCTAATAGCTGAATGTTTACGTTGGAGTTAGATAAACTGTGACAATTTCAAGCTGAGGAATAAACCATTAAATTTTCTCGGTTGTCTACTTTCCCCCTTTGTCTTCCAGATAAGTGGTTCAACTAATCAATATAAAATTTTTCAAGCACTACCTTGACTCTGGGAGTTCAAGAAAATAGATTAATCTAGCTATTATTATAAAGCTGAAAAGACAAAACTTGAGAAATTATAGTAACAGAATATTTATAATTAACAGCTCTGTGTAAGAATAGGGGGTTAGATTCAGAATAGTCAATCAATACTTTGAAACTTCTCTCTAAATAGTAAATATTTTGATGATTTTCTCAACCTCCTACCCTTAGCTCTAACCTAAGTATTCAGCAGTCAGCTATTAGCTATTAATTGATTGCCTCATAAGTAGGAATTAGTATTGATAAATTTAAGGATAATTAAAAGTATTGGAAGAAAAACTGACCTTAACGAGGGAGAATGTATATTCACTATAAAATTTTTCAAGCACTACCTTGACTCTGGGAGTTCAAGAAAATAGATTAATCTAGCTATTATTATAAAGCTGAAAAGACAAAACTTGAGAAATTATAGTAACAGAATATTTATAATTAACAGCTCTGTGTAAGAATAGGGGGTTAGATTCAGAATAGTCAATCAATACTTTGAAACTTCTCTCTAAATAGTAAATATTTTGATGATTTTCTCAACCTCCTACCCTTAGCTCTAACCTAAGTATTCAGCAGTCAGCTATTAGCTATTAATTGATTGCCTCATAAGTAGGAATTAGTATTGATAAATTTAAGGATAATTAAAAGTATTGGAAGAAAAACTGACCTTAACGAGGGAGAATGTATATTCACTATTTATGAAACAGCTAATAGGGGTTAGCTTTTAGCTATCAGCAATAAAAATGAAAGATTAATAAGTGTCAATCATATTATCGGTTAAAAATGTAGTAGAAGTTAAGCTAATACTTGCTTTATTTATTATTAAAAAGCTGTTTAGCTAGCGCACAACGCGCGTTTTTCATGTCGGCGACAGCCGAAACGCGGAGCGACATGTTTGCGGAGCATTCCGTAGGATGAGCTAAATGCTTACGGAGTAAATGCTTTATATTCAGTAATTTTAGTTCTTTTCATTGTTATTTTTCCCAGCTATAAAATATAGCATGACTTTTTAAAGCTGCTATAATAGATACCGCTTTTTTTCAAATATATAGCCAAAATAAATTAGATTTGGTATGACTTCTTTTAAGGATTAAGTTGAACTTTATAGTATTTCTCAGTAAGCATGAGATACACTTGTATTTTTATTCCCTATTCTCTGTCCCCTATTCCCTAAAACCTAGAATTTTGTATCTAAGTATTATAGAAATCCTGATTACTGAAAGTATTATCAGAGATAAGTTCCCTGTTTCCTAATACTTATAATTAGGGTTTGGTGAAAAAGTATTTTTTAAGTAGTAGGGGAGCGGGGGAGTAGTGGAGTAATTTTTTTCCCGACTCTTGCCGAAAATACTAAATTTTTGATTTTTCGGGAACCGTGCATTAAGGGCTGAAAACCTGGTACTTTTTACCGAATAATTAAGGTTTAAAGCCCCTCATTAGCAAGGAGAAACAATGAATTTATTTTCCTTTTATTCAATCCTCTTCCTTTTAGAGAGAGGTAATTATCCATTATCAATTATCAATTATTGAACGACCTAAAAAGACACCTTATTTCTTGTAAATGCTTTGAGATTGATTCAGGAAGCCCTAATTACTTGTTGACCTAGAAATTAAGATTTAAAGCCTCTCCTTTCAGGGAGAAAAAAATTTCTTTTTCAGTAATCCTTCTATTAGGGAAGAGGTAATTATTAATTATTAATAATTAATTATTGAACCCTACCTTTTTGTAATGCTAATTTTGAGGTGTAATTTAGATGAATTTATCAAAAAATCCCGTCTTATCACTGTCAATAATTCTACTTTCTTTAACAGTAAATGGATGTACCATCTCTAACAAAAAATTACCACCATCTCCTGAAGTAACTCAAGAGCAGCAAAAGAAAGTATTAACTCCTGAAGAAATACACGAAAAAGTTTTAACAATTGACGGTCATATAGACTGGCCTTATCGTCAATATAGATATCCTGATTTTCAACCCAATATCAGACATCAACCAGGAGAATTAGACAGTGGTCAATGGGATATTGTTCGGATGGAAGAAGGTGGATTAGATGCGGTCTTTATGGCAATATTTACTCCTCAAAAAGAACGCGATCGCCAAGGTCACGAACAGGCAAAAGCAAAAGCCATTAAGATGATTGAAATAACAAAAAAGATGGCAGAGGAAAATTCAGATAAAGTTGAACTTGCCTTAAATCCACAGGATGCTGAACGGCTGGATAAAATGGGAAAAATGGCAATATTTATGGGAATGGAAAATGGCTATCCAATTGGTAAAGATATTAGTAATGTTAGATTTTTCTACGACCAAGGTATTAGATATATAACAATCACCCATTTCAAAAACAATGAACTTGGCGATTCTTCTACCGATAAAAAACAAGAATGGAATGGGTTAAGTGACCTAGGAGAAAAAGTTGTTAAAGAAATGAATCGTTTAGGTATCATGGTCGATATTTCTCACGTCCATGATGATACATTCTGGGATGTAATTAAGTTAACAAAAGCACCAGTTATTGCATCTCATTCTAGTGCTAGGTCTCTCGAAAATCATCCTCGAAATATGAGTGATGAAATGTTAAAAGCTGTTCAAGAGAATGGTGGGGTTGTACAAATTTGTATTTTTGATACCTATATTAAAAAACTACCCCAAACAGCAGAAAGAAAAAAAGCAATGAAAACAATTGCCAAAGAAATAACTGCTTATTGGCAAGGAAAACTGAGTCAAGTAGAAATAGAAAAATTTAGAGAAAAATATGATCTAATTAATGATAAATATCCCAAAAATAAACCTACTGTTGCTGATGTAGTAGACCATATAGATTATATGGTAAAAGTTATGGGTATTAATCATGTTGGTATTGGTTCAGATTTTGATGGCGGTGGTGGAGTTAGAGGAATAAATGATGTTTCAGAAATGCCAAATATTACAAAAGAATTAGTAGCACGGGGATATACTGAAGAGGATATTCAAAAAATTTGGGGTGGAAATTTAATCAGAGTTTTTAGTGAAGTGCAAAAGGTAGCAAGAGAAATTCAGAACGAAGAAATATCTGGAAAATAACTTTGTAAAATGATTTATTTATACCAAATTCACAAAAGTAAGTTACATCTTAATTTGTGATTTATTCCTATAGTAAATCAATATATAAATCCTATTTTATTCGTTTCAAAAATCTTGCCAATGCTTGGAAATAGCTTTAGAGGCAATAGTAAATTAGTAAGAGTTTCAGAGTTTATTTCTAGTTTTTGAATTTTAATATTTTATCTAACGAGGTTTGGTCTCCAAACCAGAGCAAAGAAGGGATTTTAGAGACCAAACCCATACAGTTTTTTCTCTCATCTCATTCCTGATTGTTATAAATTAGTATTAGACTATGATTGAGATTTTATTTTCGGTTGTATCTGCTGTTTTTCCAGTTGGGTGTATAGTTTTAACTGGTTTTATATTTGGCAAAAATTTTTCCATTGATGAACTGACACTTTCTCGACTAGCTTTGTATGTTTTATTTCCTGCATTACTAACCGATATAATGTATCGAACTACTATTAGTATTGAGGAAGCAATAGGAATATTTATAGCCTTTGGGTTAACTTATCTTTTACTCTGTTTAATAGCTTGGGGAATAGGAAATAGATTAGGTTTTTCAGAGTCTCTACAAAAAAGTTTATTGGCGACTACAGCTTTACCTAATTCTGGAAATATGGGATTACCTGTAACTTTATTTGCATTAGGAGAAGCAGGTTTAGAAAGGGCAGTAATTTATTTAATATCATGGAATTTAATTGTGATGAGTACAATGCCTGCTATTCTCAAAGGTGGGGGGTTTAGGTCTGGTATTATTTTTACTCTAAAACTGCCCATAATTTGGGGAATGATTTTAGGTTTAACTCTGAACTTATGGGATATTGAATTACCTCTGAAATTGGATGATGGTTTACACCTTTTAAGAGGAGCTACAATTCCAATTGCTTTATTATTGATGGGAATACAAATATCTAAGAATCGTTTTCTACCAGGTACTTATGAATTATGTGCTAGTTTAGTCCGTTTGTTAGGAGCAGGATTTGTTGCTTATTTAGTTGGTAAAATTCTGAGTTTGGAAATGCTTGATTTACAAGTGTTAGTATTACAAAGCGCTATGCCAAGTGCTTTAACTTCTTTTATCATAGTTAATGAATTTGGTGGTGATGCAACAAGAACTTCTAGAGTTGTAATAGTATCAACACTATTATCTTTTTTAACTTTGCCTATAGTATTATGGGCGATTGGAGCAGCATCTTGATGTTATGCTAATTAGGGCATACTGAAAAATTTTTTGTTTTGAAAAGCAATCAGTAAGAGGCAATAGGCAGCAATTTTTAGAGGTTTAATTTGAGTCAAATATTTCACTATAATAGTTCAACTCTTGCAGGTTATCTTGAATACTTCATATCTAATAATTGCCAAGAGATGAATTAAGAATTTTCTGCAAAATTTTAATTTAAAACTTGCTATTAAGGTTAGAGTTTTATTTAAGTTTTCAGACTATATTCAAAGCCCTAATATTAACTAAAATATGGCAAAAAGCTTAAGTATTTATACCATTTTGATAAATTTTTACTACAGATAGGCAGGTAATTTTTTAGGAGTCAGGAGTCGTATGGGAATAGCTTTGATGCCATTGATTAGTTCATATTCGATCTTATTAGTCAAATGGACATCTCCTGTAAAGTCTTTTTCTTGCCCTTATTATTCTTAACATTCTTTTTTCAAATTGGTATTAGCAGTTTGCTAGACTCTTATAGCAATTACCAAAAGTAATGCTGTACTTCAGCTTGACTTCAGAAGTCAAATAGTTACCAAGATTCAAAGTCTGTTTTTGACAATTATTAGTCGGTTAGTATTGTTTTTTCCTACTTTTAACCTCTCCCGTACAGACGTTGTATGCAACGTCCCTACCCACACTTCCCCACGCAATCATAATATAGTATTTTTTTTGAGAAATGGTATTATACAGGAACTGCGTTATCAGCAATTAGCTAAGTAAATTATGCAAAATTAATTACAGATACTCTAGATACTCAACACCCTATACTGTAAAAATCAAAGGGAAGAAAATTAGGTAATTAATTTTGCCTAGGCACTTATATTGAGCAATAATTATGAGAATATAAATCCCTATCTAAAGTTATCTCTATTCTCTTTTTTCAAAGCTAAAAGTTGAATGCTTACTAAAAAGCTGAAAACAATATTACCTAATACTAAATTCAAACAAGATAGTTCATTAATGGATAATGGATAATGGATAATGGATAATGGATAATGGATAATGGATAATGGATAATTACCTCTCCCTTTTAGGGAGAGGATTGACCAATAAGGAAAAAAAATTATTTTTTCCCCTTGAAAGGGGAGGCTTTTAACCTAAATGATTTAATTAATAATTATTAATTATTCGGTAAAGTGACTGGAGGTAAAAAGTAGGAAATAGGGAAAACTTTCGCTCTCTAATTATCCCGTATTGCCAAACTAGCACCTCCCCTTAAATACTAAAAAAATTTAAGATAAAAGTATTTTTTTTACTGGTATAACTGTCAAGCGATTAGCTATTTTTAACCTTTTAAATTAGGTTTAAGTAAATAGAGTGATGAACTGAGTTATGGAAAACTTTAACCCTTAATCTTCCACCTATAAATAGGGTTTGCTGAAAAAGTCTTTTTTAAGGAGTAGGGGAGCGGGGGAATAGGTAGGGACGTTGCATGCAACATCCGTACGGGAGTAATTTTTGGCCTCAACTATGCGCCCAAAATGCTAACTTTTTGATTTTTCGGGAACCGTGCATAAAGAGCTGAAAACTAGGTACTTTTTCCCGACCTAAAAAGGCACTTACCTTTATCTGTAAATGCTTTGAGATTTAATCAGCAAGCCCTAAATAAAGGATTAAAATTGGTAAATCTCTAACTCAGCTTTTAGTGTAATTTTTTTTGGTTTTCAAATCAGTCTATTCCTATATTTGACTCAATTTTGCATGATTTTTCAGTTGATTTAGTGACAAATTATTATCTAGATAGGATAAAAGTTTCAGGTTTAACTTTGTGGAATTAATTGTGTATTACTACTTATTATCCATTCTAAAGCCTGGTCTTTTTCTGACCAATAAAAACATTTGATCTCTATCTTGGCAATATTGCTAAAAATTTTATTACTAACACCAGCCAACTTATGTGCCCAAACTTGGTCAGATACAACTGCTTTTTTCTCAAAATATTTCAGATGAGGGAAAGCAAATTTTAAGTCTTCCCATAAACCTGCCATAGATATTCCTTGAAACTTTTTAACTTCAACATAAACTCGTAATTTAGGTTGAGATTTTAATCTTTCCTCAACTAAAGTTTTCATTTTTTCAATGTCGCTTGTTTCAATTTTCCCATCAATACTAAGACCAATGATGTTCTGATTTGCTAGAGGTATAATTTCCATCATAGTAGTTTTCTCCTTCTGAGATACTTCTAATTTTAATCTGTTATTTTTTGGTAGAGCTTCCTAATATTTTTTCTCCCTTTATACAGTAATTATGATTCTTTTATTTCCTCAATTTTCCCCTATTAATTCATTTGAAATACTTTTAAACTTTTCGCTAAAACTTGGCTGATTTTACTACATATCCATAACTATTAGCGCTCAAATAATTTCATCCTAAATCTAATCCAATTGATATCTGAGTAGTTTGATTTCCCTCCTAAATATTAGCCTGGATTAATAACTGAAAATAATAAACTCTTTTGCATTTAAACGACTTATTGTTGTGTGCTTCGTTAAAAAGAAAATCTTTATTACCTCTGACTTGCTAAGATGCATTTAAAATGTGTCTTAGCTTAACCGTAAGTTTTAGAAATTAAATCTACTTGCTTAATTTGTTCTATTTCATTATAGATGCCAATCCCAAATATCTATAAGCTTGAGATTTCCTATTCCTAATTTATCTGTGAAGGTTATAGATTTTCTATCATCTGAATAAAAACTTTCAGAGGTTTAATATTCCACAGACGAAGAATTACACTTAAAACTTAGGAAATCCTTTTTTTCGCAGATTTACTTTTTTTACAGTTATTGTAGAATCTGAGCATAGAATAAAATACTCACCCATTTCTGCCATAGCTTGTTTTAGTTGAGAGTTAAATTTAGCTGCCAACTTAAACTATTTGCCTAATACCTTGCAATATTTCTATAGTTTAGCTTGACTACTACCTTGAAAATAAGGGGATAAACCCACAAATTTTTCCCAAATAAATTGACCTACTCAGATTACTTCGTCTATTACTGAGTATTAAGTTTTATTAGCTTTAAATTTAAACTTCAAAGCAAAAGGTATCAACCTAATACTTACTCTTAAGCTACAACTTAACTTTAACGCAAGTAGATTAAAACTGCCACCAAAGAAGTTCATTTGTTTACATTTATTAAAACAAGCGAGTAGTTTTTTATCCTCCTGCTGAAGTAGAGAATATTTGGGAGTTGCAAATATTGTTTACTGAAAAATATAAGTATATATAGCAATCCTACTTTAGTTGTAATATTTTGGTGGTAGGGGCGAATTCGCCCCTACAGTAGTAATGATTATAATTGTTAATTGCTGAAGAGATAAAAGATATTAATTAAACTGCTTTTGATAAAAACGAGTGTAAAGTTCACCTTTTTCTAATAATTCTGCGTGGGTACCTGATTCTAAAATTTCACCATTTTCCATAACCAAAATTCGATTAGCACGTCGCACAGTTGCCAACCTATGTGCAATAATAAATACTGTCCTCCCCTTCATCAATCTTTCCAAAGCTTCTTGTACTAAATATTCAGATTCAGAATCAAGAGAAGAAGTAGCTTCATCTAATATTAATATCCTTGGATTTTCTAATACTGCACGAGCGATCGCTATTCTTTGTCTTTGGCCTCCAGATAAATTAACTCCCCTTTCTCCTACCCAAGTTTGATAACCTTTAGGCAACTTACTAATAAACTGATGAGCATTAGCAACTTTAGCTGCTTCTTCCACAGCATCAATATTATAATCTAGTTGCCCAAAAGCAATATTTTGTGAAACTTTTCCCGAAAATAATGTCACCTCTTGAGGCACAATTCCAATTTGTCTTCTCAGACTTTTAAGAGTCGTATCTTGAATATTAATATCATCAATTAATATTTCCCCAGACTGAACATCATAAAATCTAGGAAGCAAATTTACAAGTGTAGTTTTTCCCGCTCCAGAAGCACCCACCAAAGCAATTATTTCTCCTGAATTTACCAACAAATTCATATTTTTTAAAACCTGCTTTTCAGGATTATAAGAAAAACAAACATTCTTATACTCGACTTTTCCCATTATGGCAGGAAGAGATATCGCGTCTGGTTTTTCTATAACTTTCGGTTGAATTTTTAACAATTCAAAAATCCTGTCACAAGAAGCTTCACCTTGTTTAAAATCACTATAATTACTTGTTGTCAAAGAAATCGGATCGATTAACAAAGCAACACCCGTTACATAACTAATAAAACCCTCCCCAGTCAGATTTCCTTGAGATATTTGCCACCCTCCCAAAAAAAACAAAAAAACCACACTCATTGCTTCCAAAAAACCTACCACTACAAACTGAAGAGCTTTAACCTTTTCTGCCATATATTTTGCTTGTCGGTTTTGTTCAGCTTCCACAGAAAACTGAGCAATTTGATACTCCTCAGCAGCAAAAGCTTGAACCACTCTAATACCACTAAATACCTCTGTTATTAAAGCCGATAAATTAGAAATGTGATTTTGACTTTTGTGGGAAAAAGAAAGTAACTTCTCTCCAAACCAACCTATTAACAATGCCATCAAAGGAGCAATAATTAAAGTTGCCAAAGTTAACTGCCAATTCAGATAAATCATGTACCCTAGCACAACAATTAACTGTAAAATGCAAGGAACAAATTGGTGAAAAAACTTATTAATAACCTCTCCCGTCCGGTCAATATCTTCCGTAATTCGATAAGAAAGGTCTCCAGTTTTTGAGTTTTCAAAGTAACTAATATTAAGTCTTTGTAGGTGAGAATAAACTTGTTTACGCAAATCTAAAGCAATACTTAAAGCCGCTTTTGCCATGAGAGTATCTTGACCATACTGCACAGTACCCTTAATGAGAAAAATGATAGCTGCTAGACCAGCAAGTTGAGCGATCGCCCCCACATCTCCCCTGCCGATATAACCTGCCATTTCACCCATTAGCCAAGCTAAAATAGGCCAGAAAATAGTAAAGATTAATGTACAGGCCAATGCCTTGACAATTGTTGGCCAATATTTATATATATAAGGTAAAAGCTGCCAATAATTGGAGCTTGATTTTAATATGCCAAAGTTAATTTGATGTTTCAAAATATAAAATTTCTATATTAAATATAAAAAAACTTGCTTTTAGTGATTTAAAATGATAGAACAATTTTAACGTCAAGTTGTAGGAAAGTGTGGTGGCGTCTAATCGTCCATCCTCCGCATTACAGGCCAGCTCAATTTTATTTGGCAGTTTTACTTGAGTTATATAATTTCTGTGATATTCTGTATATGCCAATTTCATACTTAATTTGTTAGATTGTTGGCATAGGCTGGGAGTACATCTACCTAAACCCCAAAAATCAATATTTACATCTACTTTAAAGTCCCGCTTCAGAGGTATCTTTAAAAATTGGGATGTAATATTTATTAATCAGGTAAAATCCTGTTTTTAAGTAGTTCATTTAATTTGATTAAACAGAGGAATTTATGGAAACATTAGCATTTTCCCATTTAGCCTGCAGTGCAGAAGACTCTGATAATAAAGAGTATACTGTTTGTGTAGATTTCAAAAAGCTATCTACCGCTGGTGCAATGGGTTTACTATCTGCCGCTACTTTAGCTGGAGCAATGAGCTTCACTGCTGATTCTGCTTCTGCTTATGGTGGTTATGGCTATGGTAGCTATGGTCGCTATGGTGGCTATGGTAGTTATGGTGGTTCTCGTAGCTATGGTCGTAGCTCTGGTCACTACTATAAAAAAGTTGTTAGTAGCTCCTACAACCGTTCCTATGGTCGCTCTAGTGGCTATGGGCGCTACGGTCGCTACGGTGGTTATGGTGGCTACGGTGGTGGCTACGGTGGTAGCTGCGGTGGTGGCTACGGTGGTGGCTGCGGCTGCTACTAAGCTTTTGATAGCCTCAAAGTCCATAAATAGTAAAGTAATTGTGGACTTTGATAATTTTTTTGAATATTCTGCATAAACAATCTACCTAACATGGTAGCCTAGTAATGCAACTAGGGAAATCATAGGATTTCCTTAGTTAATATTCTAAATTTAACTAAATCCGTTGGAGTAGTTTACTTCACGGCATTACCAAGAATAAAATCTACTTTTTTTGAGTGTCGCACTGCAAAAGATACCCAGAATGCTATAAGCCAAGTGGGTAGGCACTCACAAAAAAAATGTCAAATATTACTCATCCGAGGAGTTATGGAAACATTAGCATATTCTCATCTAGCTACCACAGAAGAAAGTTATACAGTTGAACCAACCTTTGAAGGAGTGAACTGGAAAAAGTTCTCTAGCTTAGGTATGATGGGTCTTCTATCAGTCGCTACTATTCTAGGTGCCCTCAGCACAACTGCTGATTCCGCTGCTGCTTGTCACCACTATAACCGTTGTGGTGGTTATGGCCGTGGCTATAAGTCTTACGGTAAGCGACATCATCGTCCTCGCTATCGCCATGCTGCTTACCATGGTCATCGTCGTTACCGCAGTCATGGATATTATCTTCACTATGGTAGCCGTGGACACAGAGTTGCTAGGTTACAACACCAACTAGGAGTTATGGGCTATTTCCATCATCACCGTGCAACTGGTTATTTTGGCCATAAAACTAAGTATGCAGTTCGAGCATTCCAACGTGATGTTGGCTTAAGACCAGATGGCATTGTTGGACCTCGTACCAGAGCAGCTTTAGGTTTTTAAAGATAAAAATTTAGCTTTAGTGCTGATGAGGTTGAAGAAACTAAGAAAAATCATAGTTTTTCACCTCACAGTTATTCAAAGTCATAAATGTCATACCAGGAGCAACAACCTAAATAAATTGCTTCTGGTAATTTTCATAAGCTTATATATAATACTCCTACGCCAACTTTACAGTATGTCTTTGGCTTCTACTTTTCTAGTACCTGTATCCTATTGGACAAGAGCTGGCTTTAGGAACGGAATGCTTTACCGCCCTGTGTTTTATATATCTAGCTAAGTTTTGTTTAATCGTCACAAATCATAATGATACTTAGTAGGACAAGAATGATTCCTGTCTGATATTGTCCATAGAATTAAAATCGGTGGGAATTCCACCTAGGTGATCTGATATTAACATCATTCTTGCTACTATGTATGAGAAACTTTGAAAAAAGGCGTTGCTAAATCAAAGGATGAATCTTTACGGAACAGCTAAATTCCTTCTTTTTCTTCCTCTACTTTCTCTTTCTCTAAATCTACAATTTATCCCACAAATATACAACGCCTGAAAAAAATATCTTTAAGTGATTTAGGTAATGTTTCAGATTCTGTTTTTACCCCTTGGCTAACCTTAAGCTTAACTTGGAAGTTACCCGATCTGCAAATTTGGAACACTTTCTGTTCTGACTGTTCCCCATAGAAATATCATGGTCTAGAAAAAAACAGTTTTCTAAAGTATTCAAGCAGTCGTTAACAGAGGTTGACTAACTTCTATAATGTCCTTTTTTCAGTTTTTTGCCAAGGTGGATTAGCAATATACTCACCATAAAACAAACTAAATTTCCAAAAAATTTTCAGCCAATGGAGAATAGTTTGTCTAATATATTGAATGAGTGTGTGGTATTGATTGACCCCAAATGTAGGAGTTCTTAACATATTTCCTACTCCTCTATCTAGTGGAAGGTAGTTCTATATATTATTGTATGATCCCGACTAATCATTCAGGATAGTCCTCTTAACTAAAGTTAATAAAGAGTAGGTTAAGATTCAAAACAACTAGATTTTTACTTCTATGAGGAAAAATCTAGTTTTTGACTCTGATGTAATAAGCTCACTTGCGCAGGACTAAAACAGGACAATGGGAATACCTGACAACCCGTTCAGCAACAGATCCCAATAAAAATCGACTAATACCAGTATGTCCATGGGAAGGAATTATAATCAACTCCACTTTTTTTTCCTGAGCATAGTCCAATATTTCTGGAGCGGGATTTCCGATCACCACACTGAAATTAATACCCTCATATTCCTTTGCTGAAAATTTTTCGTGAAACGCCTTTTCCACCTGCTGTTTACGACTCTGGTCATCAACAGTATGCCACCTTACTCCTGGTTCAACAGGATTAAGATGGGGCAAGACATGAAGCACCCATAAATGAGAGGTATCTGCAACAAATTCTAGAGCCACATTAATTGCCTCAATAGATTCATCGGAAAAATCTATGGGCACAAGTACGGAGTTTTTAGGAAATATACTCATTGCTTTTTTGATAGTGGAAGAAGGAAGAAGTAAGAAGGAAGAAGGAAGAAAGAAGAAAGAAGACCGAAGTTGAGAAAATTGGATAGGGGTATTTTATCCAACTCGCTCTACTTCTACAAACTCCAACTATTTGTAGATACTACGAGTGAAGGTGGGATATTAAACCCATCAAGGAAAAGATAAAAAGTAAGAAGGAAGAAGGAAGAAGGAAGAAGGAAGAAGGAAGAAGGAAGAAGGAA
>NZ_JBNHEQ010000296.1:0-2425 GCF_050016015.1 Dapis hubbardiae BLCC-M172 | reverse complement strand
TTAATTTATAACTGATTGATTAAAAAAAAGCTCTCCATTTGGAGGGCTTTTTTTTATTTGTTTGATGCAAAATTTACAGCAAATGATAAACCTGTAGGGAGGTTCCATGGAACCTCCCTACTTTGGATACTGAAAATTCAAACTGTATTGCCAAACAAAATATGGTATTTAGGGTGAGAAGGGATATAATACCAAGCGTGATAAAAGAATGTTATAAAGAGGACTTACGCAAAATATTAAATCATACACCATTTGTAGGGTCAAATGGCTGTTTGCCCTTACTATATCTAGTAGTTTTGCGTAAGTTCTGATAAAATTTTTATGCCAGCCAGAGATATTTACCACGACTCTGTTAAAAATGCCTTGATTAAGGATGGTTAGATAATTACTGCTTACCCCTATAAAATTGAATATGAAGATGCCGAACTTTATGCAGATTTAGCTATCGAAAATACTGAAAACAAGGAACGTAAAATTATTATAGAAATTAAGAGTTTTATCAGTCGTTCACTAATTAATGAGTTTGAGAAGGCTCTTGGTCAGTATATTTTATATCGTCATTTAATTCAACTAGCTCAAGATGAATATCAATTAATTTACTTGGCGATTGAAGAGAATATTTATTAAACATTTTTTCAGAGAAAGTCTATAGAAACTGTAGTTAAATTAAATCAAATAAATTTATTGATTGTGAACATGGAAGGTGAAGAGATTATAGAATGGATAGATTAGTCAATTATCGACAATTGATTAAACAAGTTTTAACTGAGTATGATAATTTTGGTTGTCAAGCACCTAATAAAAAACGGGAAACTTGTTTAGTATTTGATGAAACTCACGACCATTATTTATGGTTGACTGTAGATTGGCAAGGGAGTAAGCGACATAAATATACTCACGTTCATATTCGGATTAAGAATGAAAAGATTTATGTTGAGGAAGATTGGACGGAGGAAGGTATTGCTACAGAATTAATGGCTAAAGGTGTTTATAGTAGTGAAATTGTTTTAGCTTTTCAACCTCCAGATGTTAGGAAATACACTGAATTTGCTGTTGTTTAATTAATTGTTATTACTGCGATAATTTTGGTCTGGAAATAATTCACTATGGTGCTAAAAATTTGCCTGTATATTTTGGCTACTGTTGAGTCTTCTACTATTCCTGGTTAAGGTTGAGTTGATGAAAAAAAAAGCTCTCTTTTTTGGATGGCTTTTTTTGATTTTGTTTGACTCAGCAATGGCTGGCTAATTTAATTCTTGATATAAATTTATTGGCTGATAGGAATAGGACGTTTAGCAATCAAACTCCCAGAGTAGGATAGTTAGATTAAAATTCTCTGGGATTGACCAGTCAAAAAATACATATACTATTGCGGAATAGTTTTAATTTTCCAGACACAGGGTTTTGCCAGAAGTTCTGATTTAATTAATAGGCAGGAACAGAAAATTTGCCTTGCTCCTCTTTTGAAAATTATCTTTGATTGACCAGTAAAAAATGACATATACTGTTGCGCAATAGTTTTAATCTTCTATATATAGGATTTTGCCAGAAATCCTGATTTAATGGCTCGGCAGAAACAGAACATTTCCTTTGCTCATCCTTTTGAAAATTATCTTTTGAAAATTATCTGGGATTGACCAGTTAAAAACTAGATATACTATTGCGCAATAGTTTAATTTTCCAGACACAGGATTTTGCCAGAAGTTCTGATTTAATTGATAGGCAGGAACAGAAAATTGACTCTACTCTTTGTATGAAAATTATCTTTTGAAAATTCTTTGTGATTGACCAGTAAAAAATGACATATACTGTTGCGCAATAGTTTTAATCTTCTATATATAGGATTTTGCCAGAAATCCTGATTTAATGGCTCGGCAGAAACAGAAAATTTACTCTACTACTCCGAATTAAAAATTATCTTTTGAAAATTATCTTTGATTAACCAGTAAAAAATGACATATACTGTTTCGGAATAGTTTTAATCTTCTATATATAGGATTTTGCCAGAAATCCTGATTTAATGGCTCGGCAGAAACAGAAAATTTACTCTACTACTCCGAATTAAAAATTATCTTTTGAAAATTATCTTTGATTAACCAGTAAAAAATGACATATACTGTTTCGGAATAGTTTTAATCTTCTATATATAGGATTTTGCCAGAAATCCTGATTTAATGGCTCGGCAGAAACAGAAAATTTACTCTACTACTCCGAATTAAAAATTATCTTTTGAAAATTATCTGTGATTAACCAGTAAAAAATTACATATACTGTTGCGCAATAGTTTTAATCTTCTATATATAGGATTTTGCCAGAAGTCCTGATTTAATGGCTCGGCAGAAACAGAAAATTGACTCTACTCTTTGTATGAAAATTATCTTTTGAAAATTATCTGTGATTAACCAGTAAAAAATTACATATACTG
>NZ_JBNHEQ010000295.1:0-16245 GCF_050016015.1 Dapis hubbardiae BLCC-M172 | reverse complement strand
TAACACCGGAGTAGACTCTTCCCACCTCCGACAAATTTTTCCTATTTCCCAGAAAATACTAGGCAAAAACTTCTATTGCGATATACGCAATAGAGACAAATCAGAAATAGAAATTTGATACTAACACCGGAGTAGACTCTTCCCACCTCCGACAAATTTTTCCTATTTCCCAGAAAATACTAGGCAAAAACTTCTATTGCGATATACGCAATAGAGACAAATCAGAAATAGAAATTTGATACTAACACCGGAGTAGACTCTTCCCACCTCCGACAAATTTTTCCTATTTCCCAGAAATTACTAGGTAAAAACTTCTATTGCGTATTGCGCAATAGAGGCAAATCAGAAATAGAAATTTGATAGTAGGTTCGGCGCGACTTTTCCCAACTCTCCGACAAACTTTTCCCTAGAAATCAGAAAAGACTAGGCAAAAACTTTTATTGCGTATTGCGCAATAGAGGCAAATCAGAAATAGAAATTTGATACTAACGTCGAGGTAAACCTTCCAAACCCTCGCCCAATTCCAAGTATTATTGAAACTTCTTAATTATCTGAAAATCACTGAAAATCAGTAGTAAAATTAAACAGTCATTTTTTCGATTTACCTCTAAATTTTCTCAGTTCCCTGAAAAATTGAATTTTCAGTTCAGACTGCAAAAGTAAATACTATTTATCTATATAAATTAAGATGCTCAAAGCAATTTTGTTTGACCTCGATGGCACCCTAGCAAATACAGACCCCTTGCATTACCAGACCTGGAAAGAAATTTTAAATAATCACGGAATAGCAATTGACCATAACTTTTATAAACAACATATTAGTGGTAGAACCAATCCAGCAATTATTCAAGATTTACTACCACAACTATCAACCACAGAAGCAGAAGAACTAGCAAATTATAAGGAAGAAAAATTTAGAGAAATTGCCTTAAATTTAAAACCATTAACAGGATTATTAGAATTGATTGAATGGGTAAAAAACCAAAAACTCAAGAAAGCAGTTGTGACAAATGCACCTCCAGAAAATGCTGAATTTATGTTAGATGTTTTGCAGCTAACAGATACTTTTCCATTAGTAATATTAGGTGGAGTAATGACTGTGGGAAAACCTGACCCTGCACCTTATCAATTATGTTTAGAAAAATTAGAAATTTCCCCAGAAGAAGCAATTGTTTTTGAAGATTCCCGTTCTGGAATTAAGTCGGCAGTAGGAGCAGGAATTTATACAGTAGGAGTTGCTTCTACCCATGAACCTGAATCTTTATTAGAGGTAGGAGCTAGTATTGTTATTAATGATTTTAGTGATGAAAAATTACGGCAACTTTTAGATAATTGGAAGATTTATGGTATTTAGGAATGAGCTTTTAACTTTTTAAATTAGTTTGAGCTTACTGAACAGATATCAGATGAACAACGTCGCTTCATGGGAGCAAGATGCTCCCACTGTTATAGCAATGAGCGCTGGTATATTTACAAATTGTAGTAGGGGCAAAAGAGCTATAACTCTTATATTATCGGCAATTTATTCCCCCTGTTGCCTGTTCCAATAGTGCCTGTTCCCGGAGCACAGCGCTATACTTTGACTAAAATAATTACAATAGACCGCAGCTTTGTTGCATGAAAGTATATAGCTGCCACACTTACTCCGCATATCTAAAATAATGTGCGGAAACTGCTGTAACTATTGTCCAATAGATGAATCTAACATCAATTTTGAAATATAAAAGGCTGAAACCTTTGCCTGTAAAGGCTTTTAAGTTTAATTTACCAAGCCTTACTATTGTCCAATAGATGAATAGAACATCAATAGCGAAAGAGAGCAATATCTCTGCGCAATGGATACTCTATCGCAACTTTCATGCAACAAAGTCATAGACCGCCATTACCAATTAATGAAAATGCACCACCATCCGTTACAGCGCTTTTCATTTGAGTAAACCATTAAAGTAGGGACGTTTCACTGCGTGACATGTTTGCGGAGCATTCCGGAACGGAAAACGCATTTTTGTTATGCAACGTCCCTACAAGGTTATCATTTTTTTTATGTGATTCATTGACCTAAAACTGCTGTAAAGTTATGTATCTCACCAAGAATGAGAATTCCTATAATATCATGTCCGGATAATTAGGGCTTGCTGAAAAAGTCTTATGGGTAAGGGTAGGAGACAGGAGACAGGAGACAGGAGACAGGAGACAGGAGACAGGAGGAATGGGTATGGGAGCGAGGAAGCAGGAGTCAGAATTATCCCTTTATTTTTCTGCCTCGCGTTAGCCCAAAATCCTAACTTGAGGAGCATGAAGAACTAAAAACCAGGTATTTTTTCAAGACTTAAAAAGGCTAAAGCCTTTATCTGTAAACACTTTTGGATTTAATCAGCAAACCCTAATTAGTGATAAAAAACTTTCTCCTGTTTATACTTTCTTTCTCCCCTCTTCCCTCTTCCCTCCTGTACGGGCGTTAACGATAGTTATGCGAAGCTAACGGCCGTTTCGCGGAGCGACATGAAACGCCCCTACGACTTCTGACTCCTCCCTCCCTTCTTATTTATAACTATTCAACCGGACATAATATAACACTATTAAGATTGTATTAAGTTAATCTGAAAATTAGCTAGGTCATGGTAAAGAATTAATCTAATGATGTCAACCAATTAAAAGCACCATCCCAGCTAAATAAATTATGTTACCCAAGCCAAACAAAATCTGGAATCCGAAAATCTGGGCAAGCTGGAAACCCTTCGGTATTGGCGAACAATACCCCAATAACTACTGGGAACTCATCCGCGCTGGAATAGAAAACTTCGACCAACTTCCCTACGCTTGGGAAATACTCAATAAAGGAGTTTGTGATGGTTGTTCCCTCGGTACAACAGGTATGAAGGACTGGACTCTGGATGGTTTTCACCTATGTAATGTTCGCCTCCGACTATTGCGCCTGAATACTATGGCAGCTTTTAACCCAGAAATACTAGCAGATGTTTCTCAACTGCACAATAAAAGCAGTAAAGAACTTCTAGAAATGGGGCGACCCCCTTACCCTATGCGCCGTGACAAAGGTGACAAAGGGTTTCGGCGAATTAGTTGGGATGAAGCGATGGGGGTAATTAGCGATCGCCTCAAAACTACTGACCCAGACCGTACGGGTTTCTATCTGACGAGTCGTGGTACTGTTAATGAGACTTATTATGTTGCCCAAAAAGCTGCACGGGCGATCGGTACTAATAATATTGATAATGCTGCCCGCATTTGTCATTCTCCTAGCACTGGAGCGTTGAAAACTACTATTGGTGCTGCTGCTACTACCTGTTCTTATAAAGATTGGATAGGTACAGATTTATTAGTATTTATAGGTTCAAATGTAGCAAATAATCAACCTGTCACTGTTAAATATTTGCACTGGGCAAAAAAAGCAGGTACGAAAATTGTTGTTATTAATACTTACCGGGAACCAGGGATGGAACGTTATTGGGTTCCGTCTATTCCAGAAAGTGCTTTGTTTGGTACAAAATTTGCCGAAGATTTCTTTTTAGTTAATGTTAATGGGGATATGGCATTTATCAATGGTACTATTAAACATTTAATTGCTAATGATTGGGTTGATAAAAATTTTATAGATAATTATACTAATCAGTTTGAGGAATTAAAAGCTTCATTAAATTCCCAATCTTGGTCAGAATTAGAACGCTTTTCTGGAGCCACCCGCGATGAAATGTATGCTTTTGCCAAAATGGTTGGAAAAGCAGAAAAAGCTGTCTTTGTTTGGAGTATGGGAATTACTCAACATGAGTGTGGGGAAGATAATGTTAGAGCTATTATTAATTTGGCTTTAACTAAAGGTTTTGTTGGTAGAGAAGGCTGTGGTTTAATGCCAATTCGGGGTCATTCTGGAGTGCAAGGTGGAGCTGAAATGGGTTGTTATTCTACGGTTTTTCCAGGAGGCAGAAAAATTAATTCTGAAAATGCTGAAGTTATGAGCAAACTTTGGGGTTTTTCTGTTCCGAGTCATCCTGGTTTAATTGCTTCAGAAATGATTGATAATGCGGCAGAAGGAAAGTTAGATGTTTTGTTTTCTGTCGGGGGAAATTTTTTAGAAGTTTTGCCAGACCCAGATTATGTAGAAGCTGCCATGAAAAGGGTAAGTTTGCGAGTACATCAGGATATTATTTGCTCTAATCAAATGTTAGTTGAACCAGGAGAAACAGTAATATTATTACCTACTACGACTCGTTATGAAATTCCAGGAGGGGTGACAGAAACTACGACGGAAAGAAGGGTAATTTTTAGCCCAGAAATTCCAGGTCCGAGAATTGGAGAAGCTCGCCCAGAGTGGGAAGTATTTATGGATTTGGCAAAGTTAGTCCGTCCGGAATTGGCTGATAAGTTAGAGTTTAAAAATACTGGGGAAATTCGTGAGGAAATTGCTTTGGTAATTTCTCAATATTCTGGTATTCAACATTTGAAAGAACCTGGAGATAATTTTCAATATGGGGGTTCTCATTTATGTTTTGGTTGGAATTTTCCGACACCTGATGGTAAGGCAAAATTTTCCATACTTTCTCCACCAAAAGAGGTGTTACCAGAGGGATATTTTTTAGTGGCAACTCGCCGAGGTAAACAGTTTAATAGTATGGTGCAGTCTCAGAAAGATGCAATTACTGGTGCTGTAAGAGAAGCAGTTTTAATTAATCCTTTTGATGCTGAAAAATTGGGGTTTAAAGATGGGGATGATGTGCGGTTAAAAAATGATTTGGGTGAATTAAAAGGGCGGGTTTATCTAGCTCCTATGAAACCTGGTAATTTACAAGTACATTGGCCGGAGGGAAATGTATTATTAGATAAGGGTAAACGTTCTGTTGAAGGTGTGCCTGATTATAATGCTTTGGTTTGTTTAGAAAAGTTGGATGAAGGTTAGGTGTTTAGAGTATTGCATTTGAGGTTTTTATCGCCTTATTTATACTTCTGTTTTAGACAACAATGATTAATAATTTTTGATGACTTTTATAGGGGTTCTCATAGGGGAAGTCAGAAGTTAGAAGTAATTTATGAGTTATTTTTTCATGGGGAAATGTTTCCCTACAGGATGCTGCGCAAATGCAAACAGCATTTAGTAATTTCCTAACCTTTCCTTCGACTGCTATACCGAATAATTAAGGTCTAAAACCTCTCCTGTTCAGGAGAAAAAAGAAAAAAATTATTTTGGTCAATCCTCTTCTTTTCAGGAAAGGTAATTATTAATTGTTAATTATAGCAATCTGCCCATTGGTTGTGACAATTTTTATGATACTTAATTTGAGCTGAAAACATGAGCAAATTCTGACTCCTAACTACCACCAAAATATTACAACTTAAATAGGATTGCTATATTAATTGTTAATTATTAATTCTTGAACTCTTTTTTGACTTTCTGTAACTAGAATACCAATACCAAAAAATAATGCCAGACCTTCGTCAAGACTTCAGTTATTAAATAATAAATAAGTAAGAGCAATGTTTTTAACAATTCGTTTCCAAAGTGCCAAGATATCTGATGTCTAAGAATCCTGCTCTCTAATCCCTCCTATCAAGAAGATGTAGCAAGAATGGGTGAGATTTGGTATAACTTTTTTGAATTTAGTATGAACTATTTTAATACTTCTAGACTTCTAGAAATTAGGTATCTGAGAAAGATTTTGTCTAAAAATCTCTTGATATCAAAAATTTTGAAGGAAGTTTATTATAAGTTAAAAAAAATAAATAATTGTAACAATCATTAGATAAATATTAAAGCAGTCCGAGGAACCCAATAGAGGAAAAAGTTCTTTACTAAAGCTACAGATTAAAAATAATCAAGCCCAATATTGCAGATAAAAATCAGCATAAAAATGTATATATAATTTTGACAAATTGTGTAAAAAAAAAATTAATAAAAAAATATAGTTGATGAATAAATATAAAATGATGTATCCTGTAATTTACAGGGGAATATAATTATCTGCCATTATACTTACGATTAAAAATTTAGGGGAAAATAAGGATGCAACCAATTAGACAAGGTGATGTTATATTGCAACCAATCAAGCTAACTTCAGGTAAGAAACTATCCCACCTGACTTTAGCAGAGGGAGAAGTTACAGGACATTCCCACCAGATTACCTGTGGAAATGCGGAGCTATACGAAAAAGATGGCACGCTATACCTAAAAGTTTTGTCAGAAACAGCAAGTTTAACCCACGAAGAACATAAACCCGTCACAATTCCACAAGGAAACTGGATAGTAAGCATTCAGCGAGAATATGAACCTATGGGGTGGCGCTATGTGGCAGACTAAAATTGAAAACCTAACAACAGAACAAAAATCATTAATACCAATTTATCGGGAAAAGTGGCACAAGAATATAGTTTCAACTGACCCGATAGATAGGGAAAGAGCAACAGCGGCAGTAAATGCGGTTTACTCCGCTATGGGAAAAAAGAAACCAGAAATTCTATTTCTTAGTAGTCCAGATGCCATAAAAGAAATAGTGGGGTCGCGATCGCCCCAACGTTTAGTACAAATGTTGGGCGCTCCCTTACTGACTTGTTTACAAATTGAACTGTCAGAGAAACTAGAAAGTCAAATTGACAATGAACTTTGGCAGAAACTGGAAAATGACTTGCCCAATGAGCAGTTGTTGCGGTTAATGTTTATTTGGCAAGATGCTCTAGGCAAACACGCAGAATTGTTGGGGCAGTTGTGGGTAGAATGGCAAGGTGGTATTCTCAGGCAAATTTGGGAACAGCAGGAAAATAACTTGCGACAACAAGTAAGGCAATTTCCTGGAGGGGAACCTTTAATTGAATTGGGCGATCTAATGTGGCAACAAGTAGGAGAACCTTTGTCACGGCAATTAGATAGAAACTTTTGGCAACCTCTAGCAAGTCAACCCTTAATGCGAGAGTGGGAAGAAAATATCAAGCAACCTCTCCAACAAATAGGGGGTGCAATGGAACTTGCTGTCAAATATTAGCCAAAATTTGACAGCAAGTTCCATTGAGATGATTGACTTCTGCATTTCAGTGCTTGGTTGTAGCTATGACGAACAAAAATGGTTGGCACTGCAAGGGTTGGTTAAAGAATGTGGGTTTGTGTTGCAACTAGAGAATACTTGCTTAGTGTGTGATAACCCAATGAAAATATCTCTAGATGCACAAAACCGTTTTCATGGTGAAGGGGAAGCAGCTATAAAATTTATTGATGGCTATCATATCTATGCTTATCAAGGGGTGAAGTTGCCAGAAAGATATGGATTATTACATCCTAACCGATGGCAGGCGCGATGGTTATTGACAGAAGAGAATGCTGAGTTACGGCGAGTATTAATTCAGGGAATAGGCTACAGTAGAATTTGTCAAGAGTTACAAGCAGTAGAATTAGATAGTTGGCGAGAGTATAGTTTACTGAGAATAGATAATGATATTGATGTTGAACCTATATATTTATTAAAAATGACTTGCCCTAGTACGAATTATATTCATGCCACAAGAGTACCACCAGATGTCAGTACAGCTAGGGAAGCTATTACTTGGGTAAATTGGGGAGTCGATCCAGAGGAATTTTTGGTGGAAACTTGAGAAATGTCATTTCAGTTATCAGTTAAAAGTACCTCCTAACTGAAGTAGAAGAATTAATGAAGACTTAGGCAATGAAATAAGAAACCATGTTTATTAGACATCTGGTGGAAAATAAATAAACCTTTTAGTTATATTATAAAGAAAGAAAAAGTAACCAGAAAAAATCCTTTTTCCTGCCTTTTTCGTAAAAATATCTTATACCATTTCGACCTGATGTTGCGCTTAATATAGTGCTACGCATTAAGGCTCTTGACATTTCTAAATCCTAAAACCCTTTATTAGTCTACTATTCCCTATTCCCTATTCCCTATTCCCTAGCGCGTAGCGCTATAAAAGATAACAGCTATTGCTAAAATTCAGGTTTGGGTAAGAATTATTAAGTGCATTTTTACAGAGAAATGGTATTACCTGTTCCCTGCAAAAAATCCATATCTTTTTCGCAGAGGTCTATTGTCGTGATTATTATTTTCTAAAATAGGAAATTTTGTCGATCAACCCGGTCTTATGGGTAAATCCTATGAGACATCTGCGATAATAAAAAATAAAATCAATTATCGCACAGAAATCATCAATTTTTTGCCTCCTACTCCCTACTCCCTACTCCCTACTCCCTACTCCCTACTCCCTACTCCCTACTTTATTGAGATGTCTATTGAGAAATGTCACAAAAGCTGATTACTAAACTAACACCTGAGCAAAAAGTTTTAATTCCAGTTTATCGGGAAAAGTGGCAGAAAATAGCACTTTATACCCAACCTATTAACCGTCAAAAAGCTGCAGAAGCAATTCAATTCGCTTATAGTTTGATGGGCGATCCAAATCCAGAAATTGTATTTTCTGATAGTCCCCAAGCAGCTTTTGATATTCTGCTTGATAAAATTTGGCAGCGATGGGAAAGTAAAGATGATTATGGGCATCGTCATATTTTCAAGGATAGGTGGGAACTTTTGATAAATGAACTAGAAATGCAAGTTGCCCATGAATTATTTACAGAAATAGATCGTAAAATGGGGGAAGGTTCGCTACAACCTGGGCAACTTTGGAGTCATATTCTTTACTCGCAAATAGAAGAAGAATGGCAAGATATAGTATCAGAAATTTCTATAAAGTTATTGTGTCTTTGGAGTTATCCTATTCCTACAGAATTATGGAGTAGTTATGTTGCTTCGGTAGATTTTTGTATTTCTGTTCTGAACTGCAATTATAATTCAGATGATTGGCAAGTATTGGAGTCTATTGTCAAACATTGTGGTTGGATATATCCTTTGAGAAATCTTTGCATTATTTGCGATCGCCCCAGAAAGTTATTATTAGATGATGAATATCGTCTCCATGCTGTAGAAAAACCAGCAATTGAATTTAGTGATGGTTATAGTTTATATGCTTATCATGGTGTGAGATTACCAGAAGCATACGGAAAATTAAATCCCCAAGAATGGCAGCCAGAATGGCTTTTAACTACAAAAAATGCCGAACTTAGACGAGTCTTAATTGAGGAAATTGGTTATGAGAAAATTTGCCAAGATTTGCAAACTATAGAAATAGATAACTGGCAAGAATATACTCTTTTCAGAATAGATGATGATGCCGATATTGAGCCAATATTTATTTTAAAAATGATTTGCCCAAGCACCGGAAATATTCATACTTTGAGAGTACCTCCTAATGTTAATTCGGCAAAAGAAGCAGTTGAATGGATAAATTGGGGAGTCGATCCAGAAGATTTTTCTATACAAACTTAATCCATGGGAAGACTAATATTGTTGAGAGTAGTGCCGTGACACACCTAAAATATTGCAATAGTCCAGCCGGGTTCTGGTTAAATTATTGAGGTGAAAAAATTCAATCATATCAACCCATCCCAATAATTTAATTCACTTTAAATCAATTGAAAAATTTATTGTATAAGTTAGGTTTATTTAATTTCAAAAGTTCAAACTATAGTATTTTCCTAATCAGTCTAATACCAATTTAATCAAATATTGCTACAGTAACGACACAGAGAATAGGGAATAGGGAATAGGAAACAGGGGAAGAAAAACATAAATATTACAGAAGAAAAAAGGTTTGATTTCCATAATTTATGGGATTGATATTTTTTTCTTGTAGGAATAAATCAAAAAATCCGATGTAACTGCCTTTTTTGAAAATGGTCTAAGTTCTCTAGGTTCACAAGCTAAAATAAAAATAAATCTCTGGAAAAAACAAGATCAAATTATGACAAGTCTTACTAAATGGACGGTAGAAGATTATCATCGTATGATAGATGCAGGAATAGTACAAGATCGTAAAGTAGAACTAATTAATGGAGAAATTATTAATATGAGTCCAGAAGGACCAATTCATCGTTTTATAAATCATAGAACAGTCAAATATTTACGTCATATTTTAGGAAATCTTGCAGAAGTAATGGAAGCACATCCTATTACTTTAGTTAACTCTGAACCAGAACCAGATATTAGCATTGTTCGTTCTCCCGATACATTATATTTAGAACGTCATCCTTATGTAGAAGATATTTACTGGATTATTGAGATTGCTGATAGTACATTACAAAAAGATTTAGGAACTAAAAAAACATTATATGCCAATTCAGGAATAAAAGAATATTGGGTAATTGATATTGCTAAAAAAAATTTAAAAGTATTTCGCAATCTAATGAATAATGAATATCAAATTGAACAAAACTATCAAGATGGAATTATTTTTCCCCTGGCGTTTCCTTCAGTAGAGATTTCTGTCAAAAAAATAATTGGATTTGATTAAAGGGATATTTAGATAAGATATTAAGCAGCCAGGTTTATAAAGTCGGAAGCAATTTATGACTTTTTTTCCATAAAACAAGCATTCTCCTGATGTGCAACTTTTCAAGCAAAATTTCCCTCCATTCTCTCAAAAAAACTCTGAGAAGTCCTATGTAATACCATTTCTAAAAAACTTTTCTAAATTTGATTGAGTAGGGGAGTAGGGGAGTAGGGGAGTGTAGGGACGTATCGCTGCGCGACATGTTTGCGGAGCATTCCGGAACGGAAAACGCATTTTTGCCGGTGCAACGTCCGTACAAATTAAGAATAATTAACTTTAAATTACCTAAAATCAGCAAAAAAGTTATTCTACTAAAGTAATTACTTAGTAACTGAAGTTTTAATTAAGTATAGCATTAATGCATGGGAATTGGTATAATATAATGTCCGGTTAAATAGTTATAATTAGAGGTTTGTAGAATAGCTCTGAGCAATATATATCTATTATCGGGCTAAAGCCCAACTACAAACAAAATTTTTTTTATCACTTCCCTATTTCCTAAGTATGAAAAATTCTCCTAGTAGTAAAACTAAAGCACAAATTTGGGTAGTAGAAAATCACAATTTTGTTACTCTTTCCGACCAATTAGCAACAGAAGAACCTTTAGAAATTCGCCTAACTTTTCCTCAACAAACTATAGCAGTTACCATGAGAACTCCAGGAGCAGATTTTGATTTAGCTACAGGATTTCTTTATAGTGAAGGAGTTATCAAAAATCGTGAAGATATTGCCAAAATTAGTTATTGTGTAGACCAAGAAATTGATGGAGAACAACGACAAAATATTGTTAATGTCACTCTTAATTCAAAATTCAACCCCAATCTCAAAACCCTAGAAAGACATTTTTTTACAACTAGCGCTTGTGGAGTTTGTGGGAAAGCAAGTATAGAATCTTTGCAAATAAAAGGATATTCAGCTATTCCTTTAGGATTAGAAGTTTCACCAGAAATTATTTATAGTTTGCCTGAAAAATTAAGCACTGCTCAAGGAGTGTTTAAATCTACAGGAGGTTTACACGCTGCTGGTTTATTTAATGCTCAAGGAGAACTGTTGAAGTTACGGGAAGATGTGGGAAGACATAACGCTTTAGATAAGTTAATTGGTTCAGAATTTTTAGCAGGTCAATTACCTTTAAATAATCATATTGTCATGGTAAGTGGGCGATCGAGTTTTGAGATATTACAAAAGTGTATAACTGTAGGTTTGCCAATAGTTTGTGCTGTTTCTGCTCCGAGTAGTTTAGCAGTAGAAATAGCCAAAGAATTTAATATTACTTTAGTCGGGTTTTTGCGTGGCAGAAAATTTAATATTTATTCTGGTGTAGAAAGAATAAAGTAATATCAAGTCTGGTAGTATTAGCTGGTAAGGAATAATTCATTAATTGATAATTGATAATTACCCCTCCCTTTTAGGGAGAGGATTGACGAATAAGGAAAAGATTTATTTCTCTTGGTCGATTAGATATGGCGTTTGCTAGCGCAAAGCTCCGCTTTATATGTCGCTCCGCGAAACGCGTAGCGTCCCGGAGGGAACGGAAACCCGAAGAATGCAGAGCCGCGTTTCATGTCGCTCCGCGAAACGCTTTTTCGTATAGGGAATGCTCCGCTTTCCATGTCGCGTAGCGTTAACGCGCGTTGTGCGGAACGCTAAACGCCATCTCATCCTGACGGACTGCTCCGCAAACGACCGCTTTTTCCCCTTTCAAGGGGAGGCTTCAAGACGTGAATGATCTAATTATTTAATTGTTTAATTATTAATTATTTCGGTAAGAAGGAAGAAGCAAGAAGTAAAAGGGAAGAAGACTTAAAAGTAGGAAAAAACTTAAACTTTGGTAGATATTTGCTAATATAGCAATCCGCCCATAGGTTTTGGGTAATTAAAAAGTAAATAAAAAAGGTTGAAACTTACACCTGTTCCCTGTTTCCTTCTCCCTTTTCTCTAAAAAGCAGTAAGATTTTTGCCACGAATAAAATAGGATTGCTAAGAGTTTACACAAACAATACCAAATAAATTAGCATCACTAAGGTCAAATCTGCTGTATTTCCAGATTTCATGTATAATACTAAACTAATTTAGTTAACTAGAAAATCATACTGTTTGTAAAAAATTATCTTCAATATAGAGAAATAATCAGAACTTCCCTATCAACAAGAATACTGATCAATGAAGTTTTCTGCTTAACTTCTCTCCTATTCTTTTTTCTTTTATCCTTCAACATTAATAAAAATGACATCTGAAACTTTAACCGTCGAAAAAAAAGGCACAAGAATTAAAAATATCCAAGTCACAAAAGTAGTTGATGGTGATACAATCAAAGTCCTATTGAACGATAAGCGAGAATTTATCAGAATGGATTATGTTGATGCCGAAGAAAGCTATTCTGAATATTCTAAACCTGTTACAGAAATTGGTAAACAAGCATCAGAAATGGCAATACAATATTTCACATTACCTAATGGTGAACTTGCAGAAGTTGATATTGAATTTGATACAGATGACCCTATAGAAAACTGTTTAGAAAAGTATCGAGACCATCAAGGTCGCTTAATCGCTTATGTACATAAAAATAGTGAAAACTTTAATATCAAACTAATAAAAGAAGGGTGGAGTCCCTATTTTATTAAATATGGATATTCTCGATTATATCATCAAGAAATGACTGAAGCAGAAATAGAAGCTCAAGCAAATAATCTTGGTGTTTGGAATTCTGAAATAAATAAAGGGAAACGCAAAAGAAATTATAATTTACTTGTACCTTGGTGGACTTTAAGAGCTTCCATTGTAGAAAATTATCGTACTTATGGAATAGCTGCAGGAGTCCTAGAAGTTAGATTAGATTTTCCCAAAATTCTAGCAGCAGCAGAAACGGGAGAATATATTACAGTTTTCTTTGATTTACAGGGAGGAGTTTCTAAGTGGTTAGATAATGGTGCTTTAGTTTACGACGGTACTAAAGACCATCGTTTAAAATTATGGATTCCAGATACTAACAGTGCAGAAATAAAGCCTTTATTACAACTATTAAAAAATCGTTATTTTGGTTTGGGTAGGGGATATGTTTATATTAGTGGACAGGTGAATATGTATCGAGATAAACCAGAAATTATCCTTTCCGACATGAAGCAATTATCAGATTTTCCTCCTAGAGTCTGAGGATTATTATCAGGATGAATACTATAGCGCTATTGGCTCACGGGAATAGGGAAGAGGGAATAGTAGATTTTCAAAGGGTTTCAGCATTTATAAATCTCCTAACCTTAATGTGTAACCCTATAGTTACAATAACTAAGGTGGGGGCATAATATTATTAGACCCCTACCAGGTTTTTATCTGATAATAATTATTGATTTTTACCCGATTAACTAAAGTTGAGAAAATTATAGGAGCTGATTTATTTTTACTAGATTAATCAGTAATATCATATCCGGTTAAATACTTATGATTAAAGTAGTAGAGGAATAGGGAAGTAGGGGATAAATTCAAATACATTCCTTTCGTTTATCCTAATTAGTAATTAGTCAGGAATTCAAATTTTATTTATCACTAATTATCCGGACATGATATAAAGTTTAAACAGCTTAACTAACTGTTCTCTAGACAATTTTTAGTATAGATATAATTACTGACTTAGATACTTTATACTGCTTCAATATCTCACAATTTTTCTCGTCTTTCCTATAATTTTCGCATCGGAAATGCGGAGAATATTGAGCCTCACAAATTACTCATATACTCTTGTGTATATCAAAGATATTTTAGCAGTTACTAAGCGTTCAAGCCAACAGTTAATCACCCCTCATACTGAGTCAATATTTCTACCCCTGTTTCTGTTACTGCCACAGTATGCTCAAACTGTGCTGATAATTTACCATCTTTAGTAATAGCCCTCCAACCATCATCAAGCACCACACCTTCCCAAGTACCCTCATTAATCATTGGTTCAATAGTAAATACCATTCCAGTTCGTAACTTCTTCCCTTTTCCCCTATTACCATAATGAGGAATTTGTGGTGCAGTATGGAAAACATTACTTACACCATGACCAACAAAATCTCTAACTACAGAAAAACCTTCTGCTTCAGCATACTCTTGAATAGCAGCTCCAATATCTCCAATTTTATTTCCTGGCTTAACTTCAGCAATGCCTAAATACATACATTTTTCTGTAACTTCAACTAATTTTTTTGCTAGTGGAGAAGGTTCACCAACAAAAAAAGTTTTAGAAGTATCTCCATGATAACCATCAAGAATTGGCGTCACATCAATATTAATAATATCCCCATCTTTTAAGACTTCTTTCTCATTAGGAATACCATGACAAATGACTTCATTAATACTGGTGCAAATAGACTTAGGAAAACCATGATAACCAAGAGGCGCACTACGGGCGCCATGAGCTTGCGTCCAACGTTCGGCTTCCTCATCTAATTCTAGGGTAGTTACTCCTGGCTTGACAAGAGGTTCAAGATGATGTAATAACTCGGCTGCCAAACGCCCTGCTCGACGCATTTTTTCTATTTCTCTTTTCGATAATAAAACGATAGTTTCAGTTGCCATTGTTTCTTTAATTAATATTCTAGCTATATCGTTTCACGGAAGTCAGAAGTATTACGGGCGTTAACGTTTGCGGAACATTCCGATAGGAAAGTTGTGCGTAGCTAATGGCCATTTTGCTGCGCGACAAGTTTGCGGAGCATTCCGTCAGGAAAACGCCCGTACAGAAGTTCAGAAGTGAAAGTTGATAGACTTAAAGTAATGGTCATACACTAATTTCAGCTTATTCTTTCACATCATCAGTTACCAACTATTTGTGACATCTTTAAAGTGAATTAGTATTAGTTTACCATAGTTTGATTCAATCAAAAATATTCTCTCTGTTTACAACTAGAGTGTAAAATTTATAATTATTCAGTTAGAGGTTTTATTTAAAGATGAGTACCACAGTTTCAGATATTACTGTCAAAACTATTAATGGGGAAGAAAAACAATTAGTAAATTATGCTGGTCAGGTTTTATTAATTGTGAATGTAGCATCTTATTGTGGTTACACACCACAATATAAAGGTTTAGAAGAATTAAACCAAAAATATCGTGATGCTGGCTTAATAATTTTAGGTTTTCCCTGCAATGATTTTGGGGCACAAGAACCAGGAAGTAATGCAGAAATTGTTGATTTTACTAAGACAAAATATGATGTAAGTTTTGAGTTGTTTGATAAGGTTCATGCTAAAGGTTCTGAGAAACATCCTCTTTATTCTTGTTTGACAAATGCGGTTAATCCTATAGGTGATGTAGCCTGGAATTTTGAAAAATTTGTTGTTAATAAACAAGGAGAAGTTGTTGCTAGATTTAATAGTAGTGTTGCTCCTAATTCACCAGAATTAATTGCTGTTATTGAAGCTGAATTAGCTAAATAATGAAATAAATATATTCAGCAATTAACAATGTTAATGTGACGAGGTGCCGTTTGCGAAGCATTCCGCAGGAAAACAATTAATAATTAATAATTACCCCTTCTTTCAATAAGGGGATTGGCTAAAAGGATTTTTTTTTGATTTATCCCCTTTCAAGGGGAGGCTTTAAACCTTAATTGTTGAATGAATAATTAATTATTGACTATCAACTATTAATTATTCATTATTAACTATTAATTATTAATTATTCTGTAATGTATAGCACTCCTATTAAAGTTGTAATATTTTCTTGAAATTTAGGAGTTGGGAGTCATAATTTTAAAGGTTTTCAGCTCAAATTAACTACTATGAAATTTATTGCCGAATTATTAATTATTAATTATTAATTATTAATAATTAAATAATTCTGGTTTAAAGCCTCCCCTTGGATAGGGGA
>NZ_JBNHEQ010000294.1:0-2462 GCF_050016015.1 Dapis hubbardiae BLCC-M172 | reverse complement strand
ACAAAAGTAAAAGAGAGATTTGCCATGGAGAAATCGTTTCTCTTTCTTTACCTTTCCACTGTTGAAAATTTTCTAGGCAATTCTAGAAATTATTCTAAAAATTCAAAAATATGGAGATTTTCCTGGTGTAGCAATGACAAAAGTAAAAGAGAGATTTGCCATGGAGAAATCGTTTCTCTTTCTTTACCTTTCCACTGTTGAAAATTTTCTAGGCAATTCTAGAAATTATTCTAAAAATTCAAAAATATGGAGATTTTCCTGGTGTAGCAATGACAAAAGTTATACAATGTTTACTTGATCAAAATTAAATCAACTTCTAAAATTAGAGAAACAATTCACAAATCAAAAATATGAAATATCCAAAACAACCTCTAAAATATCCCATCACTGACAAAACAGACATAGTAGAAAATTATCATGGTATTCAAGTTCCCGATCCTTATAGATGGTTAGAAGACCCTGACTCAGAAAAAACTCAAGAGTGGGTAAAATCTCAGAATGAAATTACCTTCAATTATCTGGCAGAAATTTCCGAACGAGAAAACATCAAAAAACGACTAACTCAAATCTGGGATTATGAAAAATATAGCGTTCCTTTCAAAGAAGGCGATCGCTACTTCTATTTTAAGAATGATGGTTTACAAAATCAAAGTGTTTTATATACTTTACCTACTCTAGATGCTGAACCAAAAGTTTTGATAGACCCGAATAAATTATCAGAAGATGGAACAGTCGCTCTTTCAGGAATTGCTATTAGTAAAGATGGCAAATTAATAGCTTATGGTATTTCTCATGCTGGTTCAGATTGGCAAGAATGGCGGATTAAAAATATTGAAACTGGAGAAGATTTACCAGATTTTTTGCAATGGATTAAATTCTATCGACCAACTTGGAAAAATGATAATCAGGGTCTGTTTTATAGTCGTTATGAACAACCAAAAGAAGGGGAGTTAAAAGAGACTAACTATTTACATAAGGTTTACTATCATAGTTTAGGTAGTTCTCAAAATGATGATGTACTAATTTATGAAAATCCCGATAAAAAAGAATGGAGTTTTAATTGTTATGTGACAGAAGATAACAAATATTTAATTTTGACAATTTGGCAAAGTACAGAACGCAAAAATTTGGTTTTTTATCAGGATTTAACTATCCCAGATGCACCGATAGTAGAACTTATTAGTGAGTTTGAAGCTGAATATAGTCTGATAGATAATGATGATAATATCTTTTGGTTTGTCACAGATTTTGATGCTCCGAAAAAACGAGTTATTGCCATTGATATTAATAACCCCCCATCTCCTTCTTTAGTAAGAGCAGAAAATCAAGATAAATGGCAAGAAATTATTCCCGAAACAACAGATACATTGCAAGGAGTAGGCACACTTAATAATCAGTTTGTTGCTTTCTATTTAAAAGATGCTCATACTCAGATAAAAATCTTTAATCTTGATGGTTCCCTAGTAAGAAATGTAGACTTACCTGGTATTGGTTCGGTAGGTGGTTTTTATGGCAAACGTTACGAGAAAACCACATTTTATAGTTATGTTAGTTTCACAACTCCATCAACTATTTATCAGTACGATATGGTAAGTGGTGAAAGTAAAATTTATCGTCAATCAAATGTAGATTTTAATCCCGATGAATTTGAAACAAAGCAAATTTTTTATAGTAGTAAAGATGGTACAAGCATCCCCATGTTTATTACTCATAAAAAAGGCGTAAAGCTAGATGGCAATAACCCAACTATTCTTTATGGATATGGAGGATTTAATATTTCTCTCATTCCCAACTTTTCTATGAGTAGATTAGTCTGGTTAGAGATGGGAGGAGTCTACGCAGTTCCCAATATTCGTGGAGGAGGAGAATATGGTGAAGAATGGCATCAAGCAGGAATAAAACAACAGAAACAAAATGTATTTGATGATTTTATTAGTGCTGCTGAATGGTTGATAGAAAATAACTGGACTTGCTCAAAAAAATTAGCTATTACTGGTGCAAGTAATGGTGGTTTATTAGTAGGTGCTTGTATCACTCAAAGACCAGAATTATTTGGTGCAGCTTTACCCGCAGTAGGAGTAATGGATATGTTACGTTTCCATAAATTTACTATTGGTTGGGCGTGGGTTGGTGATTATGGTTCCCCAGATAATCTAGAAGAATTTAGAGCTTTATATGCTTATTCTCCTCTACATAATTTAAAGCCAGAAACTTCTTATCCTGCAACTTTAGTTATTACTGCTGACCATGATGATAGAGTTGTTCCAGCTCATAGTTTTAAGTTTATTTCTGCTTTACAAGAAGTTCATATTGGAGATAATCCAGTGTTAATTAGAATTGAAACTAAAGCAGGTCACGGAGCCGGAAAACCTACTACGAAAATAATTGAAGAAATTACAGATGAATTTGCTTTTTTGCTGAGAAACTTTGAGATAGAATTACCTGAAAATTTTGGTAATTAA
>NZ_JBNHEQ010000293.1:0-56275 GCF_050016015.1 Dapis hubbardiae BLCC-M172 | reverse complement strand
GGGGAGGCTTCAAGGCGCGAATTATTTAATTATTAATAATTAATAATTGGGTAATTATAGTCATTTAAGTTTAGATTGAGACGATAGTTTATTTCTGTGAAAAAGTTTCAGCAGAAAAAATGTTTCATTCTTAATCGAAAATATAAAAAATTTATATGTGTTAAGGTAATATGCCTTGATTGTGAGAATAAAAAAATAGATAATGTGGAAAGGAGATAGAAAAGAGAAAAAGGCTTTTAACCTATCCGCTAATTAGCGGTCAAAAAACTTTACTGTTTCCTATTAGTCAATCCTTCTATAGCAATCCTATTTTATTTGTGTATAAAAGTCTTACTGCTTTTAGGGAACAGGGAACAGGGAACAGCAAACAGGCAAGAGTTTCAGTTTTTTTATCTACTTTTTGGTTCGTCACGACCAATTTAGGATTGCTATCTTACAGAAGAGGTAATTATTAATTATTGAATAGTGCTAATGTTTTTATATTTCCTATCACCATTTATTTATAACTATTCAACTGAACATCATACTAAATACGATGTTTCAATTAAAAAACAACAAACATAAATCAGTTTTATCCCTGGGCTAGTTTACAGAGCTAACATACTTCTGATTTATAACTTATTGAATCTGCTTACTTATTATATTTGTCAAACAAAATGCGTTTATTTACAACTATTGCAGGTTTACGCTCCTACTTAAATTTACTGCAAAATGAACCACAAAAATCTCCCTATACTATTGGTTTAGTTCCGACAATGGGAGCTTTGCACGAAGGACATTTAAGCTTAATTAAACGTGCTAGAGAAGAGAATAAAATTACGGTTGTCAGTATTTTTATTAATCCTTTACAGTTTGCTCCTACCGAAGATTTTAAACAGTACCCTCGACAGTTAGAAGCAGATAGAAAATTTTGTGAAAAAGAGGGAGTAGATGTAATTTTTGCTCCTACTACTGAAACAATGGGTATGGAAAATGAACTATCAACTAATGCTCAAAACTCTACAACTACAGTTGTTCCTCCCTCTACAATGACATCAATTATGTGTGGAGTTTCTCGACCTAAATTTTTTCAGGGAGTAGCAACAATTGTAACTAAATTATTGAACTTAGTTCAGCCAAACAATGCTTATTTTGGTCAGAAAGATGCTCAACAGTTAGCAATTATTAAGCAATTAGTCAAAGACCTGAGTTTGCCAGTTAATATTGTTTCTTGCCCAATAATTCGCGAAAATTCAGGATTAGCTATTAGTTCTCGCAATCAATATTTAACTTCTGAACAAAAGGAGCAAGCTTCCATACTTTATAGTTCTCTTTGTCATAGTAGACAAATATTTTTAGAGCATCGAGATACACCAAATATTCTCAAAAAAGTCAAAAATGCTGTGAAAGAAAAATTAGCATCTCAACCAAAAGTAAAACTAGAGTATTTGGAAATAGTTGACCCTGAAAGTTTACAACCTTTAGAAAATATTCAAAATATAGGCTTATTAGCGATCGCTGCTTATTTTGGACCTTGCCGTTTAATAGATAATATACTCTTGAGAAACCGTAAACCCATAATTGCCATTGATGGGCCTGCTGGTGCTGGGAAATCCACAGTCACCAAATTAGTAGGACAAAATCTAGGACTTTTATACTTGGACACAGGGGCAATGTATCGGGCAGTAACATGGATGGTATTACAAAGTGGTGTGCCAGTTGATGATCAAGCCCAAGTAGCAGAATTAGTCAGTCAATGCAAAATTAGCTTTAATGGGCCAGAAAATAGTCATGTCATAATCAACGATCAGGATGTCACAGTAGAAATTCGGAGTAGGGAAGTTACAAATAATGTTTCAACTATTGCAGCCCAGCCTACTGTCAGGTATTTTATGGTAAAACAACAACAACAATTTGGAACTAAAGGAGGCATAGTAGCAGAAGGACGAGATATTGGCACTCATGTATTTCCCAATGCTGAAGTCAAGATTTTTTTAACAGCTTCTGTAACAGAGCGATCGCGACGGCGACTACTAGAGTTACAGCAGAAAGGTGAAACGAACATAAGTTTAGAAGAGTTAGAAAAAGATATTATTCTTCGAGACCAAAAAGATAGTAACCGAGAAATTTCTCCCTTACGAAAAGCTTCAGATGCTATTGAAATTAGCACAGATGGTTTAAGCATATCTGAAGTTAGTCAAAAAATTGTCAATATTTACAAACAAAAAGATATACAAGATATTTGATTGACTCTATAAAACACTGAGTAAATAAGATTAATTAAATTCCAGTTAGGAGACAAAATTTATGACAAAAAAATAAAAATCTTATATATATTCATAATAATCTCAAAGGAGCTATTACTTAATAGTAATAATGTAAGTAAGTAGAAGGTGAGAAATTTTGTACATTATTTATCATACATATATAAATTACCTAATCAGTTATATCAGTGCTTGCAGGTATTTTATGGCTAAATATGCAACGTCTTTTTTGAGCTTACTCTACTTAAAATCATCCCAAAAATGAAAAAATTAACTTTTCAAAATTTATGAATAATTCCCTAAAGTTCAAATATCTCTATAAAGTAGAAAAAAATGACAAACTTAAATGTATTATCTAGACAAGGAAAATCTTTAGCAACAATCATCGGAGCTAGTGGCAGTTTTTTAATAGGAATTCTACTCCCCCTAGAAATATGGGCGAACCAAGAAGTAACCATAAAAGCAAGCACAGCAGTAAATACAAATAGAATTAATCAACCAGCAAATAACAAAGAAAACCAATTAGAAGTAATTAAAATTAGTTCTGTCCTTGCCAACAACATTAATACAACTCGACAGAAACTAAGGGAATTAGAACTAAAAACTTTTAACTTTAGTGTACCAAAAAGATTTCAAGGAAAAACTGTTAAAAATATTACTCTTAACAACGAACAAAAAGTTATTGCCTTAACTTTTGATGATGGTCCGTGGAACAAAACTACAGAACAAATATTAGATATCCTGAAAAAACATAACATTAGAGCAACTTTTTTTGTGGTTGGCCAACATTTAAACACACGTCAAGAAATAGGCAAAAAAATTGTAGAAGGAGGTCACGTTATTGCCAATCACACATGGAACCATCCTACTCCAAAGAGTAAAATGAATTCAGACCGCATCAAAAGTGAAATTGGACGTACAGCAGACCTTATATATAGAATAACGGGTAGGACTACTAACCTATTTCGCCCTCCTGGTGGTGTCCTAGAGAATGGTTTAGCGGACTATGCAAAAGAACGAAAACAGACAGTAGTCTTATGGTCTGCTGATTCTGTTGACTGGTACTATAGATCCGCTAAAGAAATTACCAAAAAAGTTTTGAATAGATCCAGCAACGGTGGAATTGTATTGCTACATGATGGTGGTGGCCCAAGAGGTCATGTTGTTGAAGCTTTACCCAATATTATTGCTGGTTTGAAAAAGCAAGGTTATGAATTTGTGACAATACCAGAACTTCTAACAATTAAAGATAGAGAACTACATCAGCAAGAGTTAGCAAAACAACAAAGTAAAAATTCATTAATTGATAATTGATAATTACCTCTGGTTAAAACCTTTACGGAATTGAAGATCAGGAAATATCCTAACACTTTTCTCTTGGTCGATTGGATATGGCGTTTAGCGTTCCGCACAACTTTCCTGACGGAATGCTCCGCAAACGTTAACGCGGAGCGACATGTAACGCGTAGCGTCCCGGATGGAACGGAAACCCGAAGAATGCAGAGCCGCTCCGCTTTTTCCTGACGGAATGCTCCGCAAACATGTCGGCGACAGCCGAAACGCCATCCCATCCTAAGGTCATGCTCCGCAAACGACCGCTTTTTCGCCTATCCAAGGGGAGGGCCGTTTCAAAAGTATCGTGAGTTAACAATTTAAGGAGAACGGGAGATGTTTAGGAGCAGAAAATAGAGAAATTAGCCATATCAGTGCCGATTTTTCAGTGGATAAGTGTCATTAAACTCTGTCTAAATATCTGGTTCAATGGCCTCAAATCAAAACTATTCGTATTTTTAACCTTTAAGAATAATTGATGAATATTGGGGATGCCCTGTGGGTAAAGCGTGGAAAATTCTCCCCTGCTCGCCAGGAGCCTTAAGGAAGAATGAAACGGCCCTGCTATCCAAGGGGAGGCTTTAAACCAGAATTATTTAATAATTAATAATTAAAAATTAATAATTAATAATTCGGTAAAAAAGAATAATTAAAAAATGTGTTGTGTAGGTTTTAGGTGATGATTCAATCCCAAGGAATTGTGGAAAGAAGTTTGAACGAACTGAGTCAATGGTTTAACAAACAACTTGTACACTAAACCTCTACCCTACTACTAACTACTAACTCTTATAATAATTAAATTATCCCAACTTGATAAATAGGACTTAATCTCTTTGCCTAAAATTGTCAATGAACTAACTGGTGTACCTCGTACCCTACTTTTACCACTCAGGGGACGAGCTGAAGCACAAGCTCATCCTTATCCTCTCTTTCAAGATCCACTATCTGTTGAGTGGTTAAAACTCGTGGGTTGGGATACAGAACTAGACCCACTTTACGGTAAAGCTGGTGAAGCTTCTACTATTGTGGCTGCTATCCGAACTTATCACCATGACCAAATAGCATCTTCTCATATTGCTAACCATTCCCATCCTGTTGTTGTGGAATTAGGAGCTGGATTATCTAGTCGTTTTCATCGAGTAGGACAAAATACTTATCGTTGGTTAGAGCTGGACTTACCTGTAGTAACGAAATTACGCTCTAAGTTAGATACAGAGACACAGCAACACCAATTTATTAGTGCATCAGTCATGGATTTTGACTGGATGGATGCTTTGCCCAAAGTATCACCAGAAAATATCTTATTTATTGCAGAAGGCTTACTAATGTACTTGGATATAAATGAAGTCCAACAGCTCATATCTGTAATGCGCTCTCGTTTCCCAGGAGCTACATTAGATATGGAAGTTATAGGAAATTCTGCTAAACAACTATATACAATATTCGATCAAATTGGAGCGCCCCTCAAGTGGTTCATTAATGATGAAGAAGACTTAACAGCTATGGGATTACAAGTAGTTAATTCTTGGTCTATGTATCAGTTATACCAAGAACGTTGGCCTTGGTACTGGAAATCCCTTCTGAAGTTTTTAACCCAATTTCCCTACTTTCGTAATAGTTATCTGATTGTAGAAACTAAGCTTTAGAATTTAAAATTTAGAATTTAGAATTTAGAATTTAGAATTATTAAATTTTGTATTTCAATTATCAATTCAGAATGCTCATTTCTGAATTTCTATATAACTTTCAACTCAAACAATATGGCTTCTATAGCTCGCCAAAATTTATGATGAAGATATTCCTCATTTTAATTCTAAATTCATAAATTCTAAATTCATATAGCAATCCTAAATAGGTCGTGACAAATCAAAAAATAGATAAAAGAGTTGAAACTCCCACCAGTTAAGTTTTGGCAGTTAAGTTTTCCCTAAAAAGCACTAAGATTTTTGCCACGAATATGCGGAGGATTGCTATAACATGGCTTCTATAGCTCGCCAAAATTTATGGTGAAGATATTCCTCATTTTAATTCTAAATTCATAAATTCTAAATTCATAACATAGTTTCTATAGCTTTTCAATAATTGATAATTCATAATGGATAATTGATAATTACCTCTCCCTAAAAACGGATAGGATTGAATAAAAGGAAAATTTTTTCTTGTTTCTCCTTTAAAAGAGAGGCTTTAAACCTTAATTATTCGGTAAAAATTTATTAGAAGATATTCATTTTAATTCTAAATTTATAAATTCTAAATCCTAAATTCATAACATGGCTTCTATAGCTCGTAAAAATTTATTAGAAGATATTCCTCGGTTTATAGTAGCCCAAGCTGGAATATTATTTGCAGTTAGCTTAGTAACAATCCAAACAGGTATATTAAACGGTTTTGCTCGTTCCACAACCTTATTAATAGATAAATCCAATGCAGATATTTGGATTGCCTCTGATGAAATGGTTAACTTTGAGCTGACAGACCCCCTACTTTATGGCCAATTGAGCCAGGCAAAAACAATAGATGGTGTCCAGCAAGCAGAAGCTTTAATTTTAGGAGGGGTCAGATGGCGACCTCAAAATGGAGAAATGAGTCCATTAATGGTAATTGGATTTAACCCAGATGGACAATTATTTAATCCGGGAAATGTCATTGAGGGAAATGTCAAAGACCTGAAAGAACCTTTTGCAGTAATGGCCGACCAAAGCAGGTTATCCAGTATGCTCTCAGAAGGAATAGGAACAACAGCGATCGCCGGTTCCTTACCAGCAAAATTAGTTGCAGTGACAAAAGGTACTCAATCAATTGTATCAAGTACCCTATTATTTACATCCCTGGAAAATGCCAATACCTACATAAGTGCAGGTATTAACGCTGAAGTTAACTGCAAAGTAGTAGGAGCAGGTAATCTCCAATGTACAAAAGTAGTGGACAAAAAAGACCCCACTCAAAAGTTAGAGGAAATACCCACACCCAAAAAGTTAGAAATAGCAGACCCGATCGCTTATATATTAATTAAAGCTAAACCAGGTGAAGATTTACAAGCATTAAAACAAAGAATAGAAGAGGAAATAAAGGGTACTAATGCTTATACTAAAGAGGAATTATCTGAGAAAACTAGATTTTTTTGGTTAGCAAGGACAAATATTGGTTTAGTTTTGGGAATGGGAGCAGTAGTAGGTGTAATTGTGGGCATAGTTGTGGTAGCTCAGATTTTATATTCTTCTGTATCTGACCATATAAAAGAGTTTGGCACCCTTAAAGCAATGGGCGCATCAGATAAAGAATTATACGCAGTAATTGTCGAGCAGGCAATCTGGATGGCAGTTTTGGGTTATATTCCTGGAATGCTGGTTTGTTTAGGATTGAGTGGTTGGGTGGCCAGTAAGGGAATTATTATTTTGATTACACCTTGGTCTGCACTAGGAGTATTGGGTGTAACCGTTATAATGTGTGTCGGTTCAGCTTTCTTCGCAATTCAAAAAGTAACTCGCATCGATCCAGCGATCGTATTTAAAGCTTAGGGATCTTTTGATTTGTCCCCAAATAATAGAGGGTTTCCCGTTGTTATGAGGTACAAAATTTTAGGTTTGAGGGAACAGGGAACAGGGAACAGGGAATAGGGAATAGGGAATAGGGAATAGAAAAGAATAAAAACAACTGTACCTCATAGCTTCGGAAACTGCTGTATTTATCGCCCCTACGACTCCTGACCCTTCCCTCTACTAAAAGACTTATTCAGCAAACCTTAAATAATTATTAAATCTCTGGTCTAACTTGATATTTATCACAAAGGTTACAAGTATTTTTGTAGATATTTAGATGTAAATTTAATCAAGAAAATAAATAAATAAATATAACTAGAAATACATAGTACCTTTGCGTAATATCATGTCCGGATAAGAGCGTGATCAAAAAAACTTTCTTCTTTTTATACTTTCTTTCTCCTCTCTTCGCTCCTGACTCCTGTAGGGGCGATTTCCGTGCCGGAATGCTCCTAATTACGCGTTTACTAAGTATTCCGTAGAATCGCCCCTACGACTCCTGACTCCTCCCTCATTTATTTATAACTATTCAACCGGACATGATATAAGTCATAATTTATAGATATATATAGATATATATGTGATACCAGTTTGATAAATCTTTACTACAAATATTTAGGTTACTGCTTAGGAGACAGGAGTCTCTCTGTAAGCATTCAGCCGTCAGCATTCAGCCGTCAGCTATCAGCTATTAGCTTATTAGCTATTGCTTTTGGTAGACGATAAAAGCTTTATTGATTGAACCAGAATTAAATCTTCAGGACTTACGCAAAGGTACTATGTATAGAGTTAAAAAACTATTGCGTAATAGTTTTAAACGCTATATATAGCGTTTCTGCGTAAGTCCTAATCTTATTACAAAAGTCTGCTCCCTTGAGCTTAAAGTATATATTCATTAAACTCCATCCTTAAGGGCGGGATATTATTGCTGTTTGCTCCGCATTCCGCAGGAAATGCTTATTAAGGATGAATAGTTTTGATACCATTTTTCATGTATTAGTTGATCTTTGTCGTCAAATAGATATTTCCTAGAAAGTATTTTAATAGTGCTTATTATTTGTAACATTATTTTTTTACGCTTGGTATTACAAAAATAATGAATTTTGGGAACATCTAGGTTATAAAATATAAGTATAATCATCAAAAATAACCGTGATAATACTTACTTCTAAGACCAATCTAAACCCTAAATTTATACTGTATAATTACAGATACATTCTTTTTAGAGAATAAAATTATGTAGTAGTCAGGGATAGGTACTTTGCCCGAAATCCGCACTACATTGTTGACAAAATATAGTGAAACTATTCAACCATAAGTTTAAAAATATTAACTTTTGAACGATTGCTAATACCTGATAATAAAAATATATAATAAAAAATCATTAAAATGAAGAAAAGTAAAGTTGAACATAATAATCCATACGATCGCTCTCTACAAACCTTAGCTAGAGCGATAACTCTATCTGAGGGTGATTTTTCCCTAATTTTAGTCCGTTGTAATTCTCCAGAATTAAGAGAAGAAATCCTCCAAAAATTCAAAGCAGAATACCCTGTAGAATACCAAGAATTAGCATTAGAAAATTTTACAGATACACTTTACTCCAGTATTAATCAAAATCTAAATAATCGTTTCCCCAAAGCTTTAATGGTTAAGAGTTTAGAGTCAGTTAATACCTTAGATAAAGTGCTAACTACAGCTAACTTAGTTAGAAATAACTTTCTAAACTTTCACTTTCCCTTAGTCTTGTGGGTGACAGATGAAATTCATAAAAAATTAATTCGTTTAGCTCCTGATTTACAAAGTTGGGCATCATCAGGAATTAGCTTTGAGCCTAAATATGCTTAAACCGAAAATTAATCACAAAAAAAATGACTCTGAAGCATGGCCGAAAACCTTAGAGTCTAAACGTTATGAAAGAGCTAGATTAAGGATAGCTAAATTTGATGCCAAATTATTAAAGATATTAGGACAGATTTTAATAATTTGTAAAATTTAAACAATAACTTAATTATAAAAAAAATATAAAATTTTTAAGATTTACTTCTTGTCAGTGGTATAAGCATCCCAGAAAAATAACTAATAAAATTATTAAACATTTTTGATCTCTAGCTAAAAAGCAAAATTAACCCTTATTCTGTCAGTGGAATAGCTAAAGATTGCTAATTATGGTCCAATAATACAACTCCCTTGAACGAAGTCAGAAGTCAGAAGTTGTTTTTGTAACAGGAATTTAGAGCAACCCTGCAAAAACATTTCGCCTTAAAAGGGACGATTTCAGAGCCAATCCTGTTTGATAACTCCAGAAACGATAAAAATTCTGGACTTCTAGTCAACCATAAATAGCACTTAAATTTAGCCAATGCCACTAAACTTGACAATATAAGGAATTAAAAGTATGGACACAGCTATTGAATCAATCCACGCTAGAGAAATTCTTGATTCTCGTGGTCGTCCAACGGTGGAAGCAGAAGTCCACCTAGTAAATGGGATGATGGGATTAGCCCAAGTACCCAGTGGCGCATCAACAGGCAGCTTTGAAGCCCACGAACTCAGGGATGGAGACAAAGGACGTTATGGAGGCAAAGGGGTACTCACAGCAGTCAAAAATGTAGAAGAACAAATTACCCCCACCCTAGTCAAAATCAATGCTCTCAACCAAACCTTAGTTGACAGCAAAATGATCGAAATAGACGGCTCCCCCAACAAAAGCAACCTAGGAGCAAACGCTATCCTAGCTGTCTCCCTAGCAACAGCTAAAGCAGCAGCTAACTCTGTTGGTATGCCATTATATCGCTATTTAGGTGGACCCCAAGCTAGTCTACTACCAGTACCCCTAATGAACGTCATTAACGGCGGTGCTCACGCTGCCAATAACGTAGATATTCAAGAATTTATGATCGTACCTATAGGTGCTGCTTCATTTAAAGAAGCATTGCGTTGGGGAGCAGAAGTATTCGCCACTCTCAGTGGAGTTTTAAAAGAGAAAGATTTATTAGGTGGGGTAGGAGACGAAGGCGGTTACGCTCCCAACTTAGGGTCAAACCAAGAAGCATTAGATATATTAATTGCAGCTATTGAAAAAGCTGGTTACAAACCTGGAGAACAAATTGCCTTAGCGTTAGACGTAGCTGCCAGCGAATTTTACAAAGATGGTAATTATACTTATGACGGATCAACTCATTCTCCTAGTGAGTTGATTGATTATTTAGCTAGTTTAGTCGAGCAATATCCTATTGTGTCCATAGAAGATGGTTTACATGAAGAAGATTGGGAAAGTTGGGTGCAGCTAACTCAAAAGTTAGGTAGCAAAATCCAATTAGTAGGAGATGACTTATTTGTTACCAATGCTTCTCGCCTCCAAAAAGGTATTGATATGGGTGGCGGTAACTCAATTTTAATTAAACTCAACCAAATAGGTTCCTTGACAGAAACTCTAGAAACCATTGACTTAGCTACTCGTAATGGTTATCGCTCAGTTATCAGTCACCGCTCGGGAGAAACAGAAGACACAACTATTGCCGATTTAGCTGTAGGAACTCGCGCAGGTCAGATTAAAACTGGTTCTCTCTGTCGTAGCGAACGGGTGGCCAAATATAATCGACTGTTACGCATTGAAGATGAATTGGGCGATCGCGCCGTCTATGCAGGTGCAATAGGTTTAGGGCCAAAAGGTAGAAGTTAGCATAAAACTAGCAAAAACCGACCTATAATACCAAAAATGTTAGGGATAGAAACTCAATTGGCGTAATCCTAGAGTTTCTTCCCATTTCTCAGGGATTAAGTTAAAAGTTAAGTGTTGACTGTAGTCATCTTCTCAACTAATCTTGAATATATAGAACCCATTTGGTATCTTTTTCAAGCTAAATTAGCTTCTGAAGTAGCTAGTATATCGAGCAATTTCGGGCGCTTGTAATGGCCGAGTAGGAACTATTAATGATTAAACTAAGATGTACAACTGATGATTAGGTAAGGAGGTATCAAATGGATTAGCAGTTTGTATCAGTGAGTACGAGCAAACTCAAAAACGCCCTAGTGCAATAACTTTTTATAAGCCCTTGGTAGCTGAAGTAAAATCTCAAAACCCATGGTATTGTTAGGTGTCTAAATGCCCTCTTCAAGAAGCTTTAACAGATTTAGAGAAGGCATTTAAAAACTTTTTAACTATTTGTGGCTTTGATGAATTCAAGCGTCAGCTTAAATATACAGCATATTTAGGAGAAATGATGTACAAGGCGTGAACATTAAAACTCTTGTGATGCCGGAGTTAGTTGCTAAATCTGTACCTTATAACAGTAGGAAGTCCTTTAAACAATTATTAATTATTAATAATTAATAATTAATAATTAATTATTATAACGGATAGGATTGGCGCTCAAGGAATTTTTTTTCTTTCTTCTCCATGAATCGAGAGGCTTTATACCTTAATTAATTTTTCGGTAAATGTGAGTGGTATAGCAGCCTTTTAATTAATGCTCCAAGATTTGACCCCAGTTCTCAAATATGCTTCTAATGCACTCATATAATGAATGTTACTTAAACATTTTCTAAGAGAAAAAATAGCTGTTTGCATAGAATAATGTTCGAGTATTATGCTGCAAGGATTTCAGGATATTCGTGCAACAAAGCTCCTTTTTGACGTCAAAGCTTCTAGCCTGTGTTGTGTATAATTTAAGCTTATTGTCGGACACTGTTTTATCTAAGTCATGTTAATGAAACTGAAAAACTAATGAAAATCAAAGAACAAATCAATCAATATACTGGCATTACGAAATATTACGATCTTTTGATGACCGCAGGTTATTATGATTACGATTCTCAAACAGATGCTCTGGCGGATATTCTTAAATCAAGTGACTCTGTTTTGGAATTAGGAGTTGGCACAGGATTAGTTGCAGAAAAATTAATCAAAAAATTACCTGAAATTGATTTTTTGGGAATTGATTTCACTGAAAGTATGTTGGTGAAAGCACGAGAGCGCCTTGGTGAAAACGTGGCTTTGCACCATAAAAATGTATTAACTATGGATTTGGAAAGGAAGTTTGATGCAGCTTTTTCTAATGGAGGAATTTGGTATTTTATCGACGACAGCCAAACAGAATATACCTTTTGTAGCCATTTGCCAAAAGTAGAAAATATTATTAAAAGTTTCCAGAATGTGGCAAATCATTTAAACGATGCAGGATACTTAATTTTTAGTGTTCAAGGTGTTCACAAAGATTATGAAGAAACTCTATCTAATGGGATAACTTACAGTCAACAAATCTTACCAATTCCCCATGATAAATTTGAGAAACATTATATATTTTCTCAGGATCAAGTTATCTTAGCAAAGCAAACTTGCACTTATCAACTTCTACCAGAAACCTTTGCTAAACTCTTATTGGATGAATGTGGTTTTAAATTTCAAAATATAACTCCCTGCAAGCAATATCATGTCTATCAGAAAATTAAGTAATCCCGTCTTGCTCAAACCTAAAAGTCAAAATTAATGCAGAAAGACCCTACCAGTGATGGAGCGGGAATCCCGTCCTGTCTAGTAGAGCAGCGTCGGGATGATGTCATGGAGAGGGACAAATTAAGGAAATAAAGTATGAATAAGATAGGTTTTATCGGTGTTGGCAACATGGGAAATCCCATGGCGCGAAACTTACTTGAAGCAGGTTTTCCTGTGGTTGTCCATGATTTACGCCTAGAAGCAGCAAAAAATCTGCTTGAAAAAGGAGCAAAGTGGGCAGAATCTCCGGAAATAGTTGCCAGTCAAACAGATACCATTATTACCATGTTACCCAATCCTGCAGCAGTGGAAAGTGTTGTGCTAGGAGAAAAAGGTATTTTGAAAAGTTTTAGTCCCGGTTCCATCTGGATTGATTGCACAACGAATTCTCCAACCTTATGCCAAGAAATAGCTCAAAAAGTTATTTCCGCAGGAATTAAAGTGCTAGAAGCACCTGTAACTAATGCAGTGGATGGGGCAGAAAGGGGAGAATTAATCTTTTTTGCTGGTGGTGAGTTAGAGGTATTTGAACAAGCAAAACCTATCCTTGAACCTATGGCAGAAAAAATATTTTATGCAGGAGATTTAGGGACAGGAAATATAACTAAGCTAATTACTAATATGCTATGGTTTATAAATGCTTGTGCAATTGGAGAAGGACTTGTTCTTGGAGCAAAAGCTGGCATTCCCCTGACTAATTTAGCAGAAATGATTAAATCTAGTGCCGGTAGTAGTTGGGTGGCACATCATGATATTTCTTCTATTTTTGCAGGACATTATGATCCGTCTTTTACTATCAAATTGTGCGTTAAAGATTTACGGCTTATTGATGAGCTCGCTCAAAAATCAAATGTACCTTTAATGATGGGAAATCAAGCAAGGAATATTTTCCATGCTGCCCAGGCAAAATATGGTCAAGACCAGGGAGAAATGTCCGTAGTGAGACTCCTAGAAGATATGGTAGGAATATCTTTGCAAACTGACCAAAATGATGGTAATTAAGTGAGAGTAAAGTGTGAAGAAAAATAAATATCATAGTAAACAAAGCTTCTGGCAAAATGTTGTTGAAAACAATATAAGCTAGGAAAAAGCGGTGGCAACAAAAAACCAAAAAAGTAGTTTTCAACTGGGAAATTAAACTATATTTAGGTATTGATGCTGTGAGAAGTCTGCCAATTATCTCCTGATCAGAATTAGAAAAAGCTAGTCAACAAGAAATTAAAAAATTGTACGATGTTTGTTACGAACATGGTTTTTTATATCTAAAAGAACATGGTGTTTCCTCAGAAATAATTAATCAAACTATTGAGGCATCCCGGAAGTTTTTTGAACTACCTGAAGATGTCAAACAAAACTATGGTCATAACATCCAAAAAGTTTATCCCAAAACCTCAAGGGGTTACGTTCCTTTGTTTGGTGAAGCTCTAAATCAAGACGCAGGACAAGACCCCAAAGAACTTTTTGATTTAGGTATAGATAAAAAACAACCGGACGATCCATTGAAGACTCCCTTTACGGGTGAAAATATCATGCCAAATGATAGTGTGGCTCCAGGTTTTAGTAGCTCTCATTCTCAGCTAAAAAATGAAATTCTGACAAAGGTAGTTCCTAAATTATTAAAGGGATTAGCCTTAGCTTTAGGATTAGAAGCAAATTGGTTTGATAAATATTTTATAGATCCAACATTAATCCACCGGACGGTTTATTATCCGCCTGGTTTTGGCAAAGCGGGAAAACATACCGACAAAGGAAATCAAAGATGAGATTTTTTATTTTTACAAGCTTTATCAAAAAGGTGTGAGAAATCAGGCTATCTCTCTGTTTGAAAAGGAAATTTTGACACCATTACAAAATAGTGGTAAGTCTGTAGAAAATTATTTTCAGGAAATTCAGAATTAATTCGGTCAAGTTTATGAAGATCATCATACTATGCCAGAATGGTTATGGCAAAAAATTAATCCAGTTCTAGGAAAGATAGTCAGAGAATAGAATGGCAATAAAATATAATATTCTTATTTATAAATGGTATAATAAGCTGAAATTTATAGGTTTAATATTTTTGTTATATGTATGAAAACAAAGAATATCCAGGAAAAAATTATAACGATTTAGCAGACTGGGTTTTTGGTGCTGAAATAGCTAATAGGTTTACTGATGAAGCAGAAAAGCATATACCTGACTACTGGAAAGTAATAGAGCTAACAATTAATATACTTAAAGACAAGAACCTAAAGATGGGTATATCATTGATGTGGGATGTGCTAGCGGTAATACATTATTGTATTTATCCAAACAAGGTTTCAAAAATTTGTTTGGGATAGATTATTCTCAAGAAATGTTAAAAGTAGCTAGTAAAAATTTGAGTAAAGTTGACAAAGATTTTCCTTCCAGGCTCTTTCACTCAAAAAAATTTGTTCAAAATATGAGTTGTAATGCTATTATTTGTAATTGGACTCTTCATTTTATCCAAGAAAGACAAGAATACTTAAAAGCTATTTTTGATTCTCTAATTAGTCAGGGATTACTTATTTTGACAGAAAAAACATTACAAAGTAAAATCACAGAAAATAAATATATACTTTTTAAACAAAATAAAGGATTAAGTAATGAATAAATTGAACGCAAGAAACAACAATTAGAAGGTGTATTAAATCCCTTTTCTGTAATACAAAATCTAGAGTTATTAACAACAACTGGTTTTTCTCAAATAGAGATAATAAATGCTAGACTAGGATTGATAACTTTTTTGTGCATAAAATCCTAAGTATACAACTGCTTGATTAGGCCGTAATCACAGACTTTCTAAAGATTATGAATAACATCCTGACAAAGCGCGAAGCTTTCGTTTATATTTCCATGATTCGTTTAATGTTAAAACAGTTAGCGTTGGCTCCGTCTAGGGACAGCTTAATATTCATAATTCTTTACAAACAGCTTCTTAGGTGAAGCGATGGCTGTGTATAAATAGTTTTTTAATGATGAGATAGATATTGATTTACTTAACAAATAGTTTGAAAGTTAGCAAATATTTTTTATTTTGTAAAGAAAAGATTTGAGATGAAAAACAAAGCTACAGTTGCTTATATTGGAACAGGTGATATGGGACGACCCATGATTTTTAAACTCTTAAAATTAGGGCTAGTAACTGTTGCCCATAAAAAGGCTAAACTTAAGATATCTCAGTTACAAGGGATTTCATAAATGACAAAATTGAGAGATTTTAAACTAAAGTAAACTAAGCAGGATATTAAAAAATGAAAAAAATATTAGCTTTATGGGCAGTACCACGCTCAACATCCACTGCATTTGAGCGTATGATGCGGGAAAGAGGAGATTTTTGCGTACATGACGAACCTTTTGGAAAATCTTTTTACTACTCCGAAGAGCGTTGTGATACAACTCGTTATCCAGATATAGAACCAGATGCCCAATACAATTTTAGTTGTATTTTGGAAAAATTAAAGCAAGAAAATGAAAAGCAACCAGTCTTTATTAAAGACATGGGTTATCAAGTTGAACCTGTAGCTAATCAAGAGTTTTTGTCTAATTTTAATAATAGTTTTCTGATTAGAAATCCAGAAAAAATGTTGCCATCTCTCTTTAAAAATTGGTCTGATTTTACCTTAGAAGAAACTGGATATGCTCAACTTGATAAGCTGTTTGAAATGGCTAAAGAAATTACTGGAAAAATACCAGTAGTAATTGATTCAGATGATTTAGTTAAAAAACCTCAAGCAACTGTTAAAGCCTATTGTAATGCTATAGGTATACCATTTATTGAAGAAGCTCTAGAATGGAAAGCTGAACCTCAACCGGCAATCAATCAATGGGAAGGCGGATGGCATAATCATGTATTATCTAGTCAAGGATTTAAAGAAAGAGAAAAAAAGGATTATGTCAAGATTGAAGATAACGAACATTTAAAGAAAGCCTATGAATTTTGTTTACCTTACTACCAAAAACTTTACGAAGCTCGACTGCGAATTGAATAACAATTTTTCGCTCTATACACTAACCAATTGATTTTCCTTCTGTATTATTACAGCAGTTTTCGAGTTAATGAGGTACAAAGTTTTAAGACTTTAAGGAATAGGTAATAGAAGATTAGGGCGTTGCTGAATATATGTAGATTTAAAGAGCTATAAAGGAGCTGTTTCCCCTCTTTAAGGCACAGAAAAATCTCTGATTTACACTTAAATATAGGAATTTCATACCTAAAATCAGCAACGCTAAGATTAGTCTTAAAGTGTACCTAATTATCGTCAAAAGTTCTGTAAAATTAGCTTCTTAAGCTTATAATTGGTGAGGAATATGAGTCAAGCAAAATTTCTTCAAAATCGCATAGCAATAGTAACAGGTGGTACATCTGGTATCGGTAAAGCTATTGCTATTGCTTTAGCTCAAAGTGGTGCTAATGTAGCAGTAGGTTCTCGTTCTGCTAGCACGAGTTCATGCCATAGTGAAATTGAGTCACAAGGTGTCAAAGCTCTAGTGATGAATCTGGATGTATCCTCAACTGAATCAGTTGAGGCTTTTTATGATGCTACAATAAAGACATTTGACAAAGTTGATATTCTTGTCAATGCTGCTGGAATTGCTTATGAGCATCAAATGTGCAATCATCCTGATGAAGAGTGGTATAAGGTCATTGATATTAATCTCAATGGTATCTATCGCACTACTAAGCTATGTTTTCCAGGAATGATAGAACGGAAATGGGGTCGTATTATTAATATTGCCTCGACATCTGCTTCAGTAGGTGCTCCGCTTCACGCTGCCTACTGCACTTCAAAAGCAGCAATTCTTGGACTGACTCGCTGTGTCGCTTTGGAAGGCGCACCTTATGGGGTATCTTGTAACTCAATTAGTCCAGGGTGGGTAGAAACTAAGTTAGCTGAAGGGATGATCGGACGACTTGCTCAAGTTGAAGGTCGAACTGCTGCTGAATACTTAGAGGAAATCAAGCAGAGTTATCCTCAGAAGAGAATCATACAACCACAAGAAATTGGGACACTGGCTGCTTTCCTATGTCGTGATGAGGCATTGGGTATTACAATGGAAGATATAACTATAGCAGCAGGTTCCCTGTGGTAAAAAAAATTGGATTGATAGCAACGTTAAAGTATTTATCAGTTGGAAAATAGGTGATAGGTGAGCAGAGAGGAAATTTTTAATGAAAAAAATCTGGGGTTGCACATTAAAGAATGATAATAGATTTTCAACTGTATATATACTGAGAAAAGAGTTATCCAAAAATCTCAAATGTTCGGATTTCATCATTCTTGATTGTGCAACACCATTCCCTCTAATATTTTTCAGTTAAAAACTAGCAGAAGTTTCCACAATACTCAGCAATTCGTTAATTTCTGTAATTGATTTTATCGCTTCATCTGCTACAAAATTATGAGCATTATTAGTAGGATGTATTGAATCAAAGAATAGAAAATCATCAGGGTTATTCGGACCAGAAGCTAAGAAATTATCTGTGACATTTGTAAAGCCAAAATCACCAGGATTAGCAATTATATTATCAAATAAAGTTCCAACATCAACATTAATAATATTAATATTTGGGTCTTGTTCCAATATTGGGGAAACTGCTGCTAAGGCACTATTATGACCTTCAGTTAATAAAGTTAATCCCTGTTGTTGTTCAGGAGGAAGACTTTGTGCGAGTGGAATTGCTCCCAAGTCTGGTATATTTGGTAAAACAAAATTTCTGGCTCCGATGCTGGCAAGTTTATTTACTGCCACTGATAAATTACCAATAGTTGACTGCACATCCAAATTTTCACCACCTAAATAATCATTAGATCCTGCCCACACTACATATAAAGCGTTTGGATCGGTGGCGGGAGTTTCTGCAATAAATTCATCAATTTGTGTTTGTAAACCTATCAAAACAGGAGGTGTACCCTCTGGTAATAAGCTGGTAGCAATATCAGTTCCTGTAGTTGCACCTGCAAAAGCAAAATTGAAGTTAGGGTTAAATGTTAATTCTAACTGAGGCGCGAGGCTTTCTACCCATACAGGGCCGTTGCTGAAACGCCCCTGAAAATAGGGAGGACTTGGTGGCAATAGACCGCCAGTAAGTGCAAAAGCATTCCCTGTATCAGACAGACTATCACCAAATACATAAATATTGCTAAATAATAGACGTGGCAAACGACCTTCAAATTGACCAAAATTGAGAAAGTGTTCTGTGGTGGTAAGTGGTGTCGTTGCTACTGCTTCGGCGACACCTGGATAACGATCTAGGTAAAAACTGGTGTTGAGTAAAGCACTGGGATCTCGTGGTTCAAACTGACCAAAGTTGATAAAGTGTTCTGTTGGGGTGAGAATATTTTGTTCGACAACAGTTGCAACACCGGGGTTAGCAGCGAGATAAAAGTTGGTATTGAAAATCGCACTTGGGTCTCGTTGTTCAAATTGACCAAATCTAATAAAGTGGAAAAGACCATCGCTAATAGTACCATTGGCAACTGCTTCAGCTACTCCTGGGTAGGTTTCTAAATAGAATTGTTCGTCAAATACTTCGTTTATTGTTAATGCCATAGTTTATCAAGTCAAAATTCAAAATTCGTAGGGGCGAATGGCCATTCGCCCCTACAAAAGTCAAAAGTTAGATTTTTTCTAGTTTAGGTTATTGACACTCCACGGACTAAAGTCGCGTGGATTCTTCAGAGGAGCTGTAAATCGGGTTAAAACCACGATTTTCACATTGCACGGTTCCCGAAAAATCGAAACAGCCACATTGCCAGTACCGTACCGTAGTACGCATACAGCAGCAGTAGGGGCGAACGGCCGTTCGCCCCTACAAGGCGGTGCCAATTGCCACTACTCTCTCCGGCCAAAAGACCATTGAGCCTACTTTTTTCAGTTATTAGTTAATTATGACACATTGTTTTGACTACGGATTAAAATCCCTCGAGTCGTTTCCATCCACCGCTTAAAAGACGGTGGTTTCCCACTTACCGAAATTTTACGATGATAATACAATTTCTGCCAATTTTTCTGCTGCTCCTGGTTGACCTCGTAAACTGCGGAGGCGATCGCTCATTTTTACCAACTTTTCCGGATGACTCAAAAATTCTAACACTAACTCTGCTACGGTTTCTGGTTTAAGTTTTCCCATTAATTCTGGAACTATTTCCTCTTTTGCCCAAATATTCGGCCAAGCAAACAGTTGCCCTTTACGCACTACTAACCAATTAATTATGGTAGCAAAAGCAGCGCCGACTCCTGGTAAATTTGCCAGTAACCCTGGTAAACCATCCCACGCTCTCATAATATCTAATTGTTGAGTAGGTAATAAAACTATCATCGGTACTGCTAAAGAACCTAGTTCAGCAGTGTTAGCACCAACAGTAGTTAGACAAAGACGACATTGGGAAAGTAGATCGTAAGCAGGAGTGCGGGTTATCAATTCTATTTCTACTCCCTCAGTTGTCACCAATTTAGGATTTTTGATTTCATAGGAGTTACCTGAAGCAACTAATACACTGGGTTTATTCCCCCGATCGTTGTCTTTAAAATGAGTTCTCAATAAACCCGGTTTCTGCGTTAGTGCTGTCTCCAAACCTGCTGCTCCCTCTTCCCTACTTTCTGTTTTCTTTTTATCCAAAGAAGGTATCAATAATTTTGCTCCTACACCACCCATTTTTGCAATTGCTGGATTTTTTTGCGGGTCGGCGAAATTAGCTAAAGTTTCTAACTCAAGAGTTGGAGCAACTGGAATAATAAATCTAGTTTGCGGACGAATTTTGTGGATATGTTGAGCGATCGCCAAAGTTAAAGGTACACCCAAAGACAACTTAGTAGGTTTCGACCCAGGCAATAAACCAATTAACTCTATACTATTATTCTGTTCTGAACCTCCAGAAAAACAACTTCCAACTCCTGACTCCTGTACGGACGTTGCATGCAACGTCCCTACGACTCCTGACTCCTGATTTCTGACTTCATTCATCAAGTCTCCCACTACCGTAAATTTATCAGCATATTTTGGAGGCACCTGAGCAACTACTTCCTGCTTCATCACACCAAATTTATCTATCCAACGCCACCATCTAGCATCCCACTCAGCATAAATAACAGTGCGATAACCCAAACGTTTTCCCACCATAACAGTAAAAAATTGGTCGCCTCCCAAAAATAAAACTACTCCTTGGGGATACCAATGCCAATTTTCTGCCGTCTTACCCATGAGCAAAAACTGCCAAAAATATTCTGCTGGTTGTACCCGATCTACTTCTGGATAAGAACGAGCGATCGCTACTTCTTTTCCGGTAGCATGAGGACAAGGTGAAAGAATAACAGAAATTCTTATATCAATATTTGCCTGTTGCCGTAACTGTTGTACAACAGGTCTTACCCAGGTAATTAATTCTCCCGGACCATTTGAGAGGATAACAATATCAACTTTCTGCATAGGGGTTATTTGAGTTATCAATTAACAGTAGCTTTTACTAAAGTATTAGGTACTAGCAAACTTTTCTTATCTACAACCTATAATATCAAATCCCGAAGAAACAGGGTTTATGGGAGATAGATTTTTATATTGGGGTCTTTAATATAAACCCGGTTTCTATACTTTTTTAGTACAGGATTTGATATAACCTAATATACTAACTAAATGAAACTAAATTATAGGAGAAAATTCAATGACAGAATTAATTAACGCTGCTAAAGTTGGAGATATTTCTCAAGTTGAAACTTTGCTGAGTGGGGGTGCAGATGTCAATGCCAAAGACTCAGAGAATTCGACTCCTTTAATTGCTGCAGTAGAAGCAGGCCATCTAGAGATAGTGAAAAAATTATTGGCTGCTGGTGCGGATGTCAATGGCAATGATAATGATGGTTGGGTCCCTTTGATGGGTGCTGTTGCTAGTGGCAACCAGGACATTTTGCAACTGTTGTTAGATGCTGGTGCTAATGTTGATGCTACTACTAATTTTGGCTTGACTGCTTTGATGACTGCTGCTGGTAGTGGTCATATTAGTGTAGTGCAAACTTTACTAGACAGGGGAGCAGACATTAGGGCGAAAGATAATAATAAATGGACGGCCTTAGTCTGGGCAAATTCGGAAGGTCATAAGGATGTGGTGGAGTTACTGAAGCAGGTGCGCGATAGCAAATGATATTATAGCAATTCCCAAGAAGCGTGAGGTACAAAATTCGTTTGTTTTAGGGAACAGGGAATAAGGAATAGAAAAGAAATTAAAGAGCTTGTGTACCTCATAAGCTTGAGAAAGGCTTTAATTTTTTTCTCAACATACATTCAACAATTAATAATTAACAATTACCTCTTCTTTGGAAAAAGAGGATTGGATGGACATATTTTTTTCTTTTTTATTCCTGTAGAGCGACAGCCTATGGCGCAGCCAAGTAGAGGGTTTAAACCTTAATTTTTCGGTAAAAATAAATAATTTTCAACTAAATAATTTATGCAGCAATTAAACCGCCAACAAATTCCGATTTTCTGTCTGATTTTTTTGCCTGTTTTATTCATGGGAATTTGTATCCTGAAGTATAGCGTAAATTTTCCTTTTTCAGACCAATGGCATCTGGCAATTATGTTTGAGAAAATCTACACTGGTAATCTTTCTTTTAGTGACTTATTTGCCCAGTTCCACGAAAGTAGGAAATTTTTTCCCAGGCTAATTTTTATAGGTTTAGCTTATTTGACAAATTGGGATGTCAGATATGAAATGTTGGTAATATTTTTGTTGACTTGCATTGTTTCTCTGAATATCTATTGGTTAAGTAGGTTAACTGTAAAAGGTGGTTTTGTTACTCAATTTTTTCTCTTAGCAATTTCTAACTTACTAATTTTTTCTCCTGCCCAATATGAAAATTGGCTTTGGGGAATTCAGGTTGTAGTTTATATTCCGATTGCTTGTCTAACTGGCTGTTTAGTTATTGCTCAAAAAAATTTGAGTTTAAGAACAAAGTTTATAATTTGTTTTTGTTTTTGTACGGTTAGCACTTTTTCTTATGCCAATGGAATGTTGACTTGGGTATTAGTGTTTCCAGCGTTAGGAATTTTAGCTTCAGGAAAATGGCAGGAAATTTTCACTAAAAATATTTGGATAATTATTGGTGGTTTATTGGGTTTTGTCGGTAACGTAGTTCTGTATTTTTATGATTACCAAAAACCTGATAAACATCCGAGTTTCTTGTCAGCGATAAGTCATCCAGTTGATACATTTCATTATTTTTTGGTTTTTTTAGGCGCTCCTTTAGGATTTGAAAATTTAACTGTGGCAACAATAGTTGGAGCTTTAGTATTTAGTTCGTGGATCTTTCTCTGTTGGCAACTTTTTCGATTAGTTAAAACAGATTTTTTGTTATTACATCGTCTCATTGTTTGGCTAATAATTGGAATTTATGCAATTATTAGTGGATCTGTAACTGCTGTAGGTAGAGTTGGTTTTGGCGTTGGTCAAGCTTTGGCTCCAAGATATACAGCTTTTTCATTATATTTGATGATATCTTTGATTTATCTACTGGCTATTTTTTTGCAGGTAGCTACTCAAAACAATACTCAGAAAAAGTTAATTAGATATAATTCCTTATTACTTATTAGTGTTTTTTTAGTTTTACATATTAATACTACGATTAATGCTGTAAATAGGATGAGCGATCGCCGAGTTATCTTACTGCAAAGTAAAGCTTGCTTATTGATGATAAATGTTATCCATCAAGATGAATGTTTGGTAATGAAAAGAAGTCCTGAACCTTTAATAGAGACAGCTAATATTTTAGATAAATTAGGTTTTTTACAACCAGGTTTAATCAAAAGTAAAAATATTCAAGATATTGCACAAGAGTCAAAATCAGATTTAGTTTACGGTTATTTTGATACAGTAAATCAAATTGATAATCAGACTTATATTGCTAATGGTTGGGCAATATTACCAGAAAGAGGCGAAGTTGCTGATGGAGTAATTTTGACTTATGAAAATGCCGAGGGAGAAGCAATAATATTTAAGTTAATTAATCAGAGAATGCCGAGACCTAGTGTCAGGGAATATTTTAATAATTCAACTTATTTATATTCCGGTTGGCAAAAGTATTTTTCTGTTCGGGAAATTCCTCAAGGAACAGTTAAACTTAAAGCTTGGGCTTTTGATACTGAGACTGGCAAAGCTTTTTTATTGAACAAAACTCAAGTAATATTTTCGAGCAACTAACAAAGCAAAAGTCCTTATTGATTGAGACAGAATTCAGGAGGCAGGAGTCAATAGTCCAGTAGGGATGCAAATCACCAGTTATACCAATTGGAAAAAAGTGGGCTACATATCCGGAGTAGGGAATAGGGAATTGTAACGAGCAGAATTACCACGCTTCCCTACTTCCGACTTATGCCATTTGCCTGTTAGCATATAAGAGTCTTTGATGAAAATTGTATTATCCATAGTATGTTAAGATAATTTCTTAAAATAACTGTATTTTTGAGCAGATAATTTTTATGAATCAAAGCCTTTCCCGAATCATGCGATTTCTTAGATTAGTATTAGTTGCCTTCCTAATGGCAATACTTGTGAATATGGGTATCTCAGTGGCACATCGTCCACATGATGTTGTCACACACGTTGAAGTCTCACCAAATTATCAACAAGATCAAACAGTATTAATTGTTGTTAGAAATAACCTGTATCGTTCATCTGATGGAGGCGTTTCATGGCAGCGTATTACTCAGGGTTTAGATTATTCTAGTTTGTTGATCCCAGCTCTGGAGTTGAGTCAGCAAAATGATGGTGTGGCATTTCTGGGAACAAGTGGAGATGGAATTTACCGCTCATCAGACAAAGGACTGACTTGGCAAAATACCAGTAAAGGTTTAGATGAACTGGCTATAGACGATATAATTATTTCACCAACTTCATCAAAGATTGTCTTAGCAAGTATATCCGATCGACTCTACTTAACTCAAAATTCTGGGGAGAGTTGGAAACAAGTATTCCAAAGTAAAAGTCCTATTGAAGCTCTAGGTTTTTCTAATGATGGCAAATTAGTGATTGTTGCCAATACAAAAGAACTATTGGTCTCTGGCGACAGCGGAGCAACTTGGCAAGCTAGCGATCGCGCAGCATCTGGCTTACCACTTGATAGTCCAATTGTTGCTATTGAGCCTATGCTAGGTGGACCAGTCGGTTCAATGTGGCTTGGAACTCAAACCCAGGGTATTTTTCAAACCTCTGACCAAGGTAAAACATGGACAAAACAGGCAATTCCAATTGCCAATGAGCTTGTTAAAGATATCAAAATTATTCCAGGTTCCCAAAATGAACCACAACTGTTTGTTTCTACGGCAAATACTGGGTTATTTTACTGGGATGGCCAAGAATGGCAACCCAGAACTCAGGGACTGATAATCGATAGCCAAGCTGAAGAGATGGAGCAACCTAGCTTTACTGAACTGGAGTTCTCTCTAGATGGTAGCGTGACTTTCCTAGCAGGTTTTGATGGTCTCTTCAAGTCTGAAGATCAGGGGCAAAAATGGCAAGACTTAGAAACCATACTTAGGAGTACGGTTGTTGCAATGGCAGCTTCTAATGATTCAACTTTGGCAACTGTAGATTACGTTGGCAACATTAATATCAGTAGCGATGGCGGTCAAACTTGGAAGATTGCTCAAAGAGGTCTCGAAGAACCTTGGTTTACTAGAAAGTGGGAATCACTACCACCCAACTACGATCCTCGTCGCTACTTTGATGTTGCTTTTTCTCCCAACTACGATCAAGATAAAACACTATGGGCATCACTACTCTGGACTAAAGTAGCAACAAGTCAGGATGGGGGTATTTCCTGGTCAATTGCTTCTATGCCGAAGGAAGAACGTGGACTGACAATAGGTGTTTCTCCAGACTTCTCAAATGATAATACTGTTTACATCCTACCTCAAAAGGGTAATATCTATCGGTCTCAAAATGGAGGTAAAGACTTTGAGAAAATTGGTCAGGTTCCAGCTCTTCAAGGCAACACTGGTTCCTCTATTGCCATATCCCCTAATTTTGCTAGCGATCGTACTATCTATGTAACTGGAGAGAAGGGAATCTACAAGAGTACCGATGCTGGAAAAAACTGGGAAGCAATAAGTGAAAATACAGCTTTAGCTGAAGCCGGAAAAATGCAGATAGCTATTTCTCCAGACTTTGCACGGGATCAAACTTTATTTGTTAGTACCAGAGGTCGAGGTCTTTTTGAATCACGGGACGGAGGAAAAACTTGGAACCAGCGGCTCAATATACCTGGATTAGGTACTGACTCGCCTGAGTTAGAAGCTATTGCTATTTCACCAAACTATGAGAACGATAAAACACTTGTGTTAGGTGTGCTAGGTCTTGGGTTATACAAAAGTGAAGATGGAGGGCAATCATTCCAACAAATTGCAGATGCTTCATTACCCATATCAAGAATAAATACTGTGCCTTCATCAGGAAAGCCGATTGTTTTTTCACCAAACTATGTTAATGACAGGACGATCTACAGCTTTGGTTCAGCTAGTTTGGAAATATTCAAGTTAACAACAGATAATGGAAAGACTAAGGAAACTTTAGCTATTCAAAATTCTGAGTCAATGGGAGAAGCAAATTTTCTCAGCAATATTCGGCTAGCTTTATTTGTCTATCAAGGTCTATTGAAAAGGGTTTTAGTCCTGTTAGTCGGCCTCATCGTAGTAGGGATCGTTATTTACATAACATTAAGGAAACTCAATAGCAGAGGTAAAGTATGATATAAATGTTTAGCATTTAAACTGTATATCTTACAGCAGTTTTGGAGTCTTGGAGGTACAAAGTTTTTAGATTTTAGGGAACAGGGAACAGGGAACAGAGATTAATTTTAAACTGTACCTCACCATCTTAAAATATGCTGTAAATTTTGGAGAAAATGAGGAATAATTATATCCCCTCAAAATCCGCACACCACTAATTTTAAAAATATAGTTGGGTTGCTAAACTTGGGCTTCAAACAGTTATCATAAGTAGGGACGTTCCATGGAACGTCCCTACTGTATTGTATGAGGAGGTTTTTTGATAAAAAAACAACCGGATTTATATAATATCATTTTACAGCAGTTTTCATGTTTTTTAGAGTACAGAGATTTGGGTTTAAAGGAAGAAGGCTCATATTATCTAGGAGAGAAGGAAGAAGGAAGAAGTAATGCAAGTCATGAAGTGAAAACCGCTATAATTTGAATGCACATAATATAAGTGGTATTGCAAAGAGGCTCAAAATTATACTGGGAGAATTGTTTAGATATCAACTTTATTGTAGGCATTCTCGGTGACTTGATATAAGTCAAAAACTCATAGACTTGACAACCATAAACTAGATATATATGATTTGTACGAAGCATTAAAAATCACTATGAAAAATATTGATTATTCTATAATTATTCCCATTTTCAATGAATCAGAAATTATCCCTGAACTCTGGCGTAGATTATCAGATGTTTTAGACAAACTTGATGGCAGTAGTGAAGTAATTTTTATCAATGATGGGAGTGTAGATAATTCTTTTGAACTGCTAAAAGAAATAAGTCAGAAAAATCAAGAAGTAAAAATTATTAACTTTTCGAGAAACTTCGGTCATCAATGTGCTTTATCTGCTGGAATAGATCATGCTAATGGTAAAGCAGTTATTCTGATGGATGGAGATTTACAAGATTCTCCTGAAGCAATTATCAGTTTTTCACGATTATGGCAACAGGGATATGATGTGGTTTATGCTATTAGAAAAAATCGTAAAGAAAAATGGTTAAAAAGATTAGCATTTAAAAGCTTTTATTACATCCAAAGAAAGTTGTCAGGAATTGTCACTCCTATGGATGCAGGAATTTTTTCATTAATGGATAGAAAAGTTATTCTAACTTTACGGCAAATGCCAGAACGAAATAAATATTTAAGTGGTTTAAGAGCTTATGCTGGATTTAAACAAATCGGAGTTTATGTAGAACGGGGTCCTCGATATAGAGGTGAGCCTAAAGTGTCAGTTTCTAAGTTATTTAAACTTGCTTTTGATGGGATATTTTCTTTTTCAACAATTCCTCTAAAAATGGCAACTATTCTAGGTTTAGTATCGGCAATTGTATCTTTTATTATTGGCTTAATTGGTCTTTACGTTAAATTTGTTTTAGGGCAAGAATTTCTCTCCTGGGCTTATGGTTTAACTACTACATTTTTTATGGGAGGAGTGCAACTTCTTTCTTTAGGAATTATTGGAGAATATATCGGTCGAATTTACGACGAAGTTCGCCAAAGACCTTACTATATTATTAACGAAAAAATCGGCTTTGAAGAAGAAAATTAATTTGTCAGTATTTCCTAGGGAATCGGTTCAAAAATTTAGAATGTGCGAATGTGCGAATTACCTCTCCTTGAAAAGAAGAGGATTGACGAACAGGAAAATTTTTATTTATTATCCCCTTAAAAGGGGAGGCTTTAAACCACAATATTTCGGTAAAAATAACATTTAGACATTCGCTATTAGCTATATAAATCCGCGCTTATGTTGTAAAATTTTATCCTAGGGGTTTGGTCTCTAAATCCTAATCAACATAATGGGATTTGGAAACCAAACCCCTACACTTTTTCTCACATCTCATTCCTGATTGCTATACATTAGGGAAGTTAAAAATAAACCACAAAATCTCTTTGATATAAATTTCAAAAATGAATTTCGCCCAGATAGTTAAAAGAAAAAATATTAATCATATAGCCAAAAAAATCCTAAACAACAACTTCTCTATTTTACATTCTATAGGATTATGTTTAGTAATACTGCCAGCAGTTTTGATGGGAATATTAATTATTACCTACAGCGTTAATATTCCATATTGGGACCAATGGAATCTCATGCCTCAATTATTTATAAAAATCTCCCAAAATTCTTTGTCATGGCAAGACTTAATTGCTCAACATAATGAAAGTAGAAAATTATTTCCACGCTTAATTTTCCTCGGACTAGGATATTTAACTAATTGGGATGTGAGATATGAAATGCTAGCAATATTTTTGTTAGCTTGTCTAGTTTCCGTTAATATTTATCGCCTCAATAGATTAACCTTAAGATTAAATCTCTTCCCAACTTTACTCCTAGCTTTTTTAGCAAATATTCTGATATTTTCTGCAATTCAATATGATAACTGGTTTTGGGGAATTCAATTAGTAGTTTTCATGCCTATTGTTTGTATTACTACTGCAATTTCAGCTATTTATTCACGCCTCAATATTAGATATAAATTCTTAATTTGTATGATGCTTTGCATCATCAGCACCTTTTCTTATTCTAATGGGATGATAGCTTGGGTAATTGTTTTACCTGTACTAATATTAGTTTCAGCAAAATCAAGGTCAGATTTACTCAAACAAAAATGGTTATTCTTAAGTTGGATAGCAGTTTTTACTACCAATATAATTATCTATTTTTATGATTATCAGAAACCAGAACTTGCCCCTAGCATCATACCAGCTTTTCAAAATCCAGAACAAACTTTACAATTTTTATTAGCCTTTCTTGGTTCTCCCTTGGGTTCTGGTGCTCAAATATCTCCTCTGATTTATTCGACATTTATCGGAGGGGTAGAAATAGGAATATTTTTATGTTTATGTCTTTACCTAATCAAACATATTCAAGACAATTCTCTGTTAGAGAGAATGATTGGTTGGATAATGATTGGTTTCTATGCAATAGTGAGTGCTTTAATAACTTCTGTTGGCAGAGTAGAGTTTGGAGTTGAAAGTGCTTTATCTTCAAAATATACAACTTTTTCTATCTATTTAATTGTTGCTATTATTCACTTATTACCGATAGTATTTAACCAGATTTATAGTCAACGATATCTGCCAAAAACCCAAGTATTACTCCAGAAAATTACTGTAATTATTGCTATTTTGGGATTACTTATTTTAAATTTTCAATCATTTACTTATAGTGTTAAACAAATTCAAGGTATATCTCAATTAAGAATGACAGGAAAAACTTGTTTGTCATTTATTAATCTCATGGAGAATAAGTATTGCGTTGAAGAAAATGTTTTAAGTAGTTATGATTATGTTAAATATTTAGCAAATCAACTGAATAATCTTGGAATGTTAAAACCAGGTTTAGTTATTAGTGATAATATTGAACTAATAGCTGCTAAAAAAGAGAAAGATAAAAGTTATGGTTCCTTAGATGGAATCATACCTTTAAATAATTGGTATTTTGTTAATGGTTGGGCATTTTTACCAGAGCGCAACGAACCTGCTGATGCAATTATTTTAACTTATAAAAATCAAGCAGATGATTGGATTATATTCGATATTTTAATGTCTGCTCAAACTACCAGAGAAAGTTTAGTTCAACTATTTAACAATCCTGCTTATGTGAATGCTGGTTGGGAACAAACAATTGCTGGTAAATTATTACCAAAAGGTAAGTGGAAAATTTCCGCTTGGGCGTTTGATGCTAAAGTAGGTAAAGCTTATAAATTAGATAGAAATCATCTGATTAGCAAAAATTAGCCAGCGATAAAAAATTTTTTGTTCGTAGTAGCGCTTGAGCAATATCTGTAGTTCGGTTTGAGAGCTATACTACAAACTTTAATTGTAACTATTTACAGCGCTTTTCAAATTGATGAACCACATCTTCACAAGCAAAACATTGTAGGGACGTTCCATGGAACGTCCCTACTACTGTGGTTTACCCAAATGAAAACCACTGTAACCCGAATTGAGCATTAGTTGTCTGATATTTTACGACTTTAGGTGGCTAAACTGGAACGGTGCGTTACACTTCGCTAACGCACCCTACTGGACTGTTTCAGCTAAAATAGTGCATTAGGAAGTAGGGGAGTAGCGGAGTAGGGGAGTAGCGGAGTAGCGGAGAAAGATTGTTGTTGGGTTTTTCCGTTGGAAATGCTCCGCAAACGGTTCCATGCTGCGCAATGCTAACGCAAACACCCCAACCTACATCTATTGCAACATTTAAGATGAAACAATCCACTACTGGACTGACACAGCTAAAACTGTGCATTAGGAAGTAGGGGAGTAGGGGAGTAGGGGAGTAGGGGAGTAGGGGAGAAAGATTGTTGTTGGGTTTCGGTTCCTCAACTTGTCTCCCTTGTCTCCCTTGTCTCCCTTGTCTCCCTTGTCTCCCTTGTCTTCCTTGTCTAGACACAACCAAAAAGTAATGCACCATTTAAGATGAAACAGTCTACTACTGGATTCTATTATTGAGCATTAGTTGTCTGATATTTTGACGAGTCTAGATCGCTAAACAGGAAAGAGAACTCATCTATTGTCGATTTCAACTGTTGGGAACCAAAAGTTTTGAGAACGTTATTTTCAATAGTCGAACTATACTCTTCACATTGCCACTGACGACTGTTGAAACTACAGTTATAACCGATGACAAATTTGGCAAATGAATATAAATTTGGTTCTCCTCCGGAATTTTGAGTTTTGGGAGGAAACCTATGAATAAAAGCATCTTGGCGACCATTTTTGTAAACAAAATCAACTCCACTTAAAATCACCCAATCTGCCTGGTTTTGTCCAGTTGGATTTAAACAAGCAACAGCTAGACTATAAAATGTCCGATGCATATTCGAGCCAGTAATCAAAAATTCTACTCCTTCACCATTGCAATTCATTGTTTTCCCTTTTTCCCATTCAATCCTGGTAATTTCTCGCTTTTGCCATGAAGTCCCTGCTAATGCTATTTCAGTGGTTAAATTAATAACTAATCCAGTAATTATAGTTACATAAATCCCCAGTTTTCTAATTGAAAATAATAAATTTTTAGCTAGTTGCATTTTACTCTCCTTGAAGTAATTTTTCGATATGTTCCGCAAACACGCACATTTAGTGCTGACTGCTGATTGCTGACTGGTGACCGCTTTTTAAGATTAAATCCTCTCTCCATATCCTCTATACCCTATACCTTCATCAGCTCTAAAATTATAATATTATTTAAGTAAATATCGTGATATAATTGATAAATTATTCAAATTATAACTTTAAAATTGCTATGAAAATAAAGTTATAAAAAAGCGTTTTGATTAACTGGCCATGAACTTAACTATAACATCCTTAAGCAATTACAAAATCGGCGACTTAATATATGAGAGCGAGGGTACGGTAGTCTATCGCGCAGTGACTAAAGCAGACTCTCAACCAGTAGTAATTAAACTACTCCGAAATGACTATCCTTCCTTTAATGAATTAGTCAAGTTTCGCAACCAATATACTATTGCTAGTAATCTCCACATAGAAGGTATTGTCAAGCCATTAGCTCTAGAGCGTTATCAGAATAGCTATGCTCTAATTATGGAAGATTTTGGCGGTATTTCTTTAGCTCAAAATTATCAAAATTTGTCTCACGATAAAAAAGATATATCCCAATTTTTAGACATAGCTATTCAGATAGCAGAAATTGTCTATCAATTACACCAAAATCGCATTATTCATAAAGATATTAAACCAGCAAATATATTAATTAATCCTCAAACTAAGGAAGTAAAAATTATTGACTTTAGCATTTCTACTCTGTTGCCAAAAGAAACTCAAACTATTCAAAATTACAAAATTTTAGAAGGAACTTTAGCCTATATTTCCCCAGAGCAAACTGGTAGAATGAACCGAGGAATAGACTATCGCAGCGACTTTTATTCGTTAGGTGTAACATTTTTTGAGATGTTAAATGGAGTCTTACCATTTGAAACAAAAGACCCCATGGAATTAGTGCATTGTCATTTAGCTAAAATGCCAGTATTAGGGAGTAGGGAAGGGGAAACACAAATACCCGAAATGCTAATGGAAATTGTAATGAAGTTGATGGCGAAAAACGCCGAAGATAGATATCAAAGTGCTTTGGGTTTAAAATATGATTTGGAAAAATGCCGGCAGGAATGGGAGGAAAAGGGAGAAATAGAGAATTTTGAGTTGGGAGAGCGAGATATAAGCGATCGCTTCCTCATTCCAGAAAAACTCTACGGTAGAGAAGCAGAAGTTGAACAGTTATTAGCAGCATTTGACAGAGTAGCAGCCCCCCCTCAATCATCCCTTGGAAAAGGGGGAGGTTCAGAAATAATATTGGTGGCAGGTTTCTCTGGCATTGGAAAAACAGTGGTTGTAAATGAAGTTCACAAACCTATTGTCAGACGAAGGGGTTATTTCATCAAAGGGAAATTTGACCAGTTTAATCGTAATATTCCCTTTTCTGCATTAGTGCAAGCCCTGCGAGATTTAATGGAGCAAATCTTGAGTGAAAGTGATGCTCAACTACAGGAATGGAAAAGTAAAATCTTGGAGGCAGTGGGAGAAAATGGGCAAGTAATCATTGAAGTAATTCCGAAGTTAGAAAAAATCATAGGTAAGCAACCTGCTGTAGCGGAGTTATCAGGAAGTGCGAGGCAAAATCGTTTTAATTTGCTGTTTGGTAAATTTATTCAGGTATTTGCCACACAAAATCATCCTTTAGTTATATTCATTGATGACTTGCAGTGGGCAGACTCTGCTTCTCTGAATTTGTTGCAACTATTGATGAGTAAAGGAGAAAAGAGTTATTTACTATTCATTGGAGCATATCGGGATAATGAAGTATTTCCCGCTCATCCCTTGATGCTGACTTTAGAAGAAATTGCCAAAGAAGACGGAATAATTAACACTATTACCTTATCCCCTTTATCTCAGAATCACATTAACTTATTGGTATCTGAGACCTTAAGTTGTACTCCAGAAGTTGCTCAACCTTTAACAGAGTTGATATATCAGAAAACCAAAGGCAATCCGTTTTTTACCACTCAGTTTATGCTCGGTTTGCATGGAGAAGGGTTAATTCAATTTAATACGGCAGTGGGGTATTGGGAGTGCGATATTGCTCAAGTTAGGCAAATGACACTTACTGACGATGTAGTGGAATTTATGGCTGGGCGGTTGCAAAAGTTACCAAAAGAAACTCAACAGGTGTTGAAATTAGCTGCTTGTATTGGGAATCAGTTTAATTTGCAAACTTTGGCAGTAGTTTGTGAGCAGTCAGAAGCAGATACAGCAGATAATTTGTGGAAAGCTTTACAATTAGGATTAATTTTGCCACAAACTGAGGTTTATAAATTCTATCTGGGTAGGGAGAGAGAAAAGGAGCATACTAAAGTTAATCAAGATGTACAATATCGTTTTTTACACGATCGAGTTCAACAAGCTGCCTATACATTAATTCCAGAAAATCAAAAGCAATTAACACACTTAAAAATCGGTCAATTGTTATTACAAAAATTATCACCTGATGAAAAATCAGAGCAAATTTTTGCCTTAGTAAATCAGTTAAATCTTGGCAGAGCAGCCATATTTAGCCTAGAAGAAAAACAAAAATTAGCTGATTTGAATTTAGAAGCGGGCAAGAAAGCAAAACTATCCGCAGCTTACCAAGTAGCTGAAAATTATTTTACTATTGGCATTAATTTATTACCCATAACTGCTTGGCAAAATGACTATGAATTAATTTACAGTTTACACCATTATGGCTCAGAGGCAGCATATCTTTGTGGAAATTTTGCTCAAGCTGAACTTCTCTATACCGAGGCACTCAACCATGCTCAAACTGCTTTGGATAAAGCGGTAATTTATCGGATACAAATGACTCAGTATCAACTTCAGGGGAGAAATAGTGAAGCGATCGCCATTCAACGCCAAAGTCTACTTCTACTTGGTTGGGAAATTCCTATAGAGGAAAAAGTGATTCAAGTTAGTCTAGATGAAGAAATTGCCAAAGTTAAGAGATTTATACAGCAGCAGACAGTGGCATCAATTCTTAAGCTTCCCAAAATGAAAGATGAAAACATGGCAGAAATGCTGCGAATTTCACAAATTCTCTTCTACGCTGCATGGCTTGATGGTCAACCAACCCTAGCATTTCTAGCTCTGGCAAAGATGACAACTTTATCTTTAGAAAATGGTAATAGTGATATGTCTCCCTTCGGTTATGTAGGTTATGGTTTAGTTGTAAATGCCATGCTCAAAGATGCTACCACAGCTTATAAATTTGGAGACATGGCTGTGCAACTGTGCGAACAATTTGATAATGCTGATGTGCGGGGGATGACGAATTTTCTGTTTGCTGCAGATGTACATAGCTGGAGTCGCCCAATTCGAGAAGCAGATACTTACTACGAAAATGCTTATAAGTATGGAATGGAAGCAGGAAACTGGCTCACAGTAGGATTTATGATGATGCAAAGTGGCTCAGATCGCCTTACTTATGGTAAAAATTTAAGTGAACTATATACTATTGCCAAAACCCACGCTGATTTTTTGCGTCAGGTTAAAAGCTTAGAAAATTTGGATGCTTTAATTGTGGGAGTTGTGCAACCAATTCGCAATCTTTTGGGTTTAACTAAAACAATTTTCACCTTTGATGACGATGATTTCAGCGAATCTAAGTATTTACAAAAATATAGCAATACTCCTTACCATCTTTCTTGGTTATATTCTGTTAAAATTCGCCATGCTTATTTATTTAATAACCAAGCAGCTTATCCAGATTTAATTACCAAATTAGACATAATTGAAAATACTATTGCTAGCCACGCTAAAGTTCCTTCCAGTGTATTTTATGTAGCATTAATGCACATAACTTTAGCTGAAACTACAAAGGAAGAAAAAGACTATCAATTCCATTTAGAAAAACTTATTTCTCTGGAAGAAAAATTAAATACCTGGCAAAATTATTGTCCTGAAAATATTCTCCATAAATGTCTAATTATACAAGCAGAAAAAGCACGATTAAACGGACAAAAAACCGAAGCAATTGATTTATATGAACAAGCCATAACTACAGCTCAAACTAACCAATATGACTATGAAGAAGCACTAGCTCAAGAACTCCTTGCCAAATTATACCTAGACTGGAGCAAAGAAAAAATTGCCTGTATTTATATGCAAGAAGCCTATTATTGTTATGCCCGTTGGGGTGCAAAAGCCAAAACTGACGACTTAGAAAAACACTATCCTCAACTCCTCAAACCTATTCTCGAAAGGCAAAAACTTGGCTCCCTATCCAGTGCCACTTTCATTAATTTAACTCAAGGAACAATTTCCCAAACAACAATAGGAATAGAACAAATATTAGACTTAGCCACTCTAATGAAAGCATCGCGTACCCTTTCAGAAGATATATCCTTAAACGGAGCGATCGCTAACTTAATGGAAGTAGTCAGAGAAAATGCTGGAGCTGAAACTGCAGTCTTGATGCTTTTTCAAGACCAAAAGTTAATCCTGAAATCTGTGGTTACTGGCCAAGAAATTTTCACTCCTAGGTCTGTAACTGTGGCAACCAGTCATGCAGTACCTTTGAGTGTTGTCAATAAAGTCAAGCGCAACCAAAAGCCTTTAGTTATTGATAACGCTAGTAACAAAAATGCTTATGCAGGAGATACTTATATTCAAAAACACCAACCTAAGTCTGTTTTATGTCTACCCTTAATAGATCGTGGTCACGCGATCGGCATTCTCTACCTAGAAAACAATAAACTAGCAGGAGCATTTACAAAGGAGCGAGTAGAAGTATTAAGTTTACTTTGCTCCCAAGCTGCAATTTCCCTAGAAAACGCCAGATTATATCAAGAATCTCAGAATTATGCCCAAACATTAGAAGAAACACAACTACAACTTGTTCAAAGTGAAAAAATGGCCTCTATTGGTCAGTTAGTTTCCGGTATTGCTCACGAAATTAATAATCCTATTGGATTTATTTCTGGGAACTTAGATTATGCCACTGAATCTATTCAAGATTTAATGGATTTGTTACAACTTTATGAACAAGAATTTGAACATAAAAGTCAAAAAATTCAACAGAAAATAGAAGAGATAGAACTAGATTATTTGAAAGAAGATTTGCCAGAATCAATCCAGTCTATGAAAGAAGGAACAAAGCGGATTATTGAAATTAGTAAATCAATGAGAATTTTCTCCCGTGCTGATACAATAGCGAAAGTTCCATTTAACATCCATGATGGTCTAGATAGCACCTTATTAATTCTCAAGCACCGACTAAAAGCTAACAAGAAACGCCCAGAAATAAAAGTAGTAAAAAACTATGGATATTTACTAGAAATAAACTGTTATCCCGGACAACTAAATCAAGTGTTTATAAATTTAATTTCTAATGCTATTGATGCTTTAGACGAAAGTAATTCCGGGAAAACTTTTACCGATATTAAGGCAGCACCGAATCAGATTACTATTACTACAGAAATTGACTCAGAAAAACAACAGGCAATTATCAAAATAGGAGATAATGGTATGGGTATCAGTGAGGAATTTAAAGACAAAATATTCGGTCATTTATTTACCACAAAAGCAGTAGGAAAAGGAACAGGTTTAGGTTTATCAATTTCTCGAAAAATAATAGAAGAAAAACATGGAGGTAAAATTATTTGTAATTCAGAATTAGGAACAGGAACTGAGTTTGTAATTAGTTTGCCTCTTTAAGGTAAGCATTCAGCTATCAGCTACAATACACAACCACCTAAAAATAGTAGTCAGTAGTAAATAACTCTCAGTTGCTATTAATGTCAGAACATATCAAAAAGCCTAAAATTCAGACGGGATCAGATTGTTTCTTCTTGTCTTCTGCTAAGTTCATAGGAGAGAAGGCTTAAAAGCACAAAAAAACCTAAATTTCCCATAGATATTGACAGTTAGGTTGACACGCTCCGATACCAGCGGACATGATATGACTCCTGACTCCTACCCCTACTAAAAGAGTTTATTCAGCAAACCCTAATTACCGAATAATTAAGGTTTAAAGCCTCTCATGATCAAGGAGAAACAAGAAAATATTTCCTTTTATTCAATCCTATCCGTTTTTAGGGAGAGGTAATTATCAATTATCAATTATCCATTATCCATTATTGAAACATCCTAGTAAACTTCCTCTTCGCTGTTCCTTTTCTCCGCTAGGAAATTTATTTTGTATCACTACTTATATAGCACGGAACAGGGAACAGGGAACAGGGAACAGTGGGAAAAGTGTTTCCGTGGTCTTTGATTCATCATCAGTCTATGTCCTAATCGCCCTGGCTGTTGCTATATAATCTACTTCTCTTGATGTACATATTTATATCAAAAAGTCAAGTTAATTTTTATGACAAAATTTAGATTATAAACTCGGCATTTTGTCAATAAATGTAACGGAAAATTTCAAATTTCTTATAGAATTGTATCAAAACAAAAACTTACCCTACCTTTTTTTCACATTTTCTGGTAAATATACTCATTAAGTATCAGCAATTATGCTCAAGGAGCAATACTTAATGTTCACATCTGTTAAACCCGCCGTTCGCCACATTGTCCCAGAAGACTTGAAAGGGCGATCGCTCTTAAAAGTCGTATATATCGTTTTAGAGGCACAATATCAAAGTGCCCTCTCAGGAGCAGTACGTTCCATAAACGAAAAAAATCCTAATATGGCCATAGAAATAAGTGGCTATTTAATAGAAGAATTAAGAGACCCTCAAAATTACGAAAATTTTAAAAAAGAAGTTTCTGAAGCTAACATCTTTATCGCTTCCCTAATTTTCATTGAAGACTTGGCCGAAAAAGTAGTGGAGGCTGTTACCCCCCACCGTGACAAACTGGACGTTGCAGTTGTCTTTCCTTCCATGCCTCAAGTAATGCGCCTGAATAAAATGGGCAGCTTTTCAATGGCCCAATTAGGTCAGAGTAAGAGCGCGATCGCTCAATTTATGCGGAAGCGTAAGGAAAAATCTGGCTCTTCTTTCCAAGATGGAATGTTGAAGTTGCTGCAAACTCTGCCGAAGGTGTTGAAATATATGCCTATTGATAAGGCGCAGGATGCTAGAAACTTTATGCTCAGTTTCCAGTATTGGTTAGGGGGTTCCTCTGAAAACTTGCAAAACTTCCTGTTGATGTTGGCAGACAAATATGTTTTCAAGGATCAGAAAAACAGTTCTCTTCAATATGTGGAACCAGTGGTTTACCCTGATATGGGTGTTTGGCATCCTCTCGCACCTAAAATGTTTGAGGATGTTAAAGAATATCTCACCTGGTACAACGACCGCAAAGATATTTCCGAAGATTTGAAAGACCCCCTCGCTCCTTGTGTTGGTTTAGTTTTGCAGCGTACCCACTTAGTTACGGGAGATGACGCTCACTACGTTGCTATGTTGCAAGAATTGGAAGCAATGGGAGCGCGAGTTGTACCTGTATTTGCTGGAGGATTAGATTTTTCCAAACCAGTCGATGCTTATTTCTGGGAAAGTGCTGCTAAGGGAGTTGAACCTACACCATTAGTAGATGCAGTTATTTCTTTGACTGGTTTTGCACTGGTTGGCGGACCTGCAAGACAAGACCATCCGAAAGCGATTGAATCTCTTAAACGCTTAAACCGACCATATATGGTTGCTTTGCCTCTGGTTTTCCAAACTACCGAAGAATGGGAAGAAAGCGAACTTGGTTTGCATCCGATACAAGTCGCTTTGCAAATAGCTATTCCCGAACTAGACGGAGCGATCGAACCTATTATTATGTCTGGGCGAGATGGAGCTACTGGAAAAGCGATCGCTCTCCAAGACCGGATCGAAGCTGTAGCTCAACGCGCTCTGAAGTGGGCAACTCTTAGACGTAAACCTAAACTGAATAAAAAGGTTGCTATTACTATTTTCAGTTTCCCACCAGATAAAGGAAATGTTGGTACTGCTGCATATTTAGATGTTTTCGGTTCTATCTATGAAGTTGTAAAAGGACTAAAAGGCAACGGTTACGATATTCAAGACTTGCCAGACTCCGCAGAAGAATTGATGAAGGAAGTTATTCACGATGCGACTGCTCAATATCAAAGTCCGGAGTTGAATATTGCTCACAGGATGTCAGTTGCAGAATATGAACGTCTGACTCCATATTCCGAGCGCTTGCATGAAAACTGGGGTCCGCCTCCAGGAAACCTGAATAGCGACGGCGAAAATTTATTGATTTTCGGTAAGAGTTTCGGCAACGTTTTCATCGGAGTACAACCAACATTCGGTTATGAGGGAGACCCCATGCGGTTGTTGTTCTCCCGTTCCGCAAGTCCTCATCATGGTTTTGCTGCTTACTATACTTATTTAGAACAAATCTGGAAAGCTGATGCAGTGCTGCATTTCGGTACTCACGGTTCTCTCGAATTTATGCCTGGTAAGCAAATTGGAATGTCTGGAGATTGTTATCCAGATAATCTCATTGGTAGCATTCCCAACATCTATTATTATGCAGCGAATAATCCTAGTGAGGCGACTATTGCTAAACGTCGCAGTTATGCTGAGACTATTTCTTATTTGACTCCCCCTGCCGAAAATGCTGGTTTATATAAAGGTTTACAGGAGTTGAACGAATTGATCGGTTCCTATCAAACTTTGAAAGATAGCGGTCGCGGTATTCCCATTGTGAACACTATTATGGATAAGTGTCGGATGGTGAATTTAGACCAGGATGTGACGCTGCCAGAAAAGGATGCTCAGGAGTTGACTGCTGAGGAACGGGATAAAATTGTAGGTGATGTTTATCGCCGACTGATGGAAATTGAGTCTCGGTTGTTGCCTTGTGGTTTGCACATTATTGGTAAACCTCCTAGTTCAGAAGAGGCGATCGCTACTTTGGTAAATATTGCTAGTCTCGACAGAGAAGAGGAAGGAATAACTGGGTTGCCTCGAATCATTGCTAACAGTCTCAACCGCGATATTGAGGAACTTTACCAAAATAATAATCTGGGTATTTTGGCAGATGTGGAGTTAGTTCAGAATATTACGGAAGCGACTCGTGCTGCTGTTGCTGCTTTGGTACAACAACAAACTGATGCTGAAGGTCGAGTTTCTATGGTGAGCAAACTTAATTTCTTCAACATGATGAAAAAAGTGCCTTGGATAGAAGCTCTGGAAACGGCAGGTTTTCCTGATGTTGATGCCGAACTTATTAAACCTCTGTTTGAATATTTGGAATTTTGCTTAGAGCAGGTTTGTGCTGATAACGAGTTGGGTTCTCTGTTGCGAGCGTTGGAAGGGGAATATATTTTACCCGGACCTGGTGGCGACCCTATTCGGAACCCCGATGTGTTACCGACTGGTAAGAATATGCACGCCCTCGACCCCCAGTCTATTCCTACTGCTGCTGCGGTTAAGTCGGCAAAAATTGTAGTTGACCGTTTATTGGCGCGACAGATGCAAGAAAATGGTGGGCAGTATCCAGAAACTATTGCTGTTGTGTTGTGGGGAACTGACAATATTAAGACTTACGGCGAATCTCTTGCTCAGGTAATGTGGATGGTAGGTGTGAAACCTATTCCTGATGCTTTGGGTCGGGTGAATAAGTTGGAATTAATTCCATTGGAAGAATTAGGTCGTCCCCGTGTTGACGTCGTGATTAACTGTTCCGGTGTATTCCGAGATTTATTTATCAATCAAATGAACCTTTTGGATAAAGCTGTGAAAATGGCAGCAGAAGCAGAGGAACCGGAAGAGATGAACTTTGTCCGGAAGCACGCTCTCAAGCAAGCGGAAGATTTAGGAGTAAATTTACGTCAAGCTGCAACGCGGGTATTTTCCAATGCTTCGGGTTCTTATGCTGCAAACGTTAACTTGGCAGTAGAGAATAGTACCTGGGAAGATGAGTCAGAATTACAGGAAATGTATTTGAAGCGCAAGTCGTTTGCATTTAATTCTGATAACCCAGGAATGATGGAGGATAACCGGAAAGTATTTGAGTCAGCGTTGAAAACTGCGGATGCGACTTTCCAGAATTTAGATTCATCGGAAATTAGTTTGACAGATGTGAGTCATTATTTTGATTCCGATCCGACAAAAATTGTAGCGACTCTCCGGGATGATGGTAAAAAACCATCTTCTTATATTGCGGATACGACAACTGCGAATGCTCAGGTACGGTCTTTGTCAGAGACAGTACGTTTAGATGCGCGGACAAAAATGTTGAATCCGAAATGGTATGAGGGAATGTTATCTCATGGTTATGAAGGAGTGCGGGAGTTGTCAAAGCGTCTCGTGAATACCATGGGATGGAGTGCGACTGCTGGTGCCGTTGATAATTGGGTTTATGAAGATGTGAACGAGACCTTTATTAAAGATGAGCAGATGCAGCAGCGGTTGTTGAATTTGAATCCGCATTCGTTCCGGAAGATGGTGACTACATTGTTGGAAGTGAACGGTCGCGGTTATTGGGAGACAAGTGAGAGTAACTTGGATCGGTTGCGGGAATTGTATCAGCAAGTGGAGGATAGGATAGAGGGAATCGAATAAACAATCTGTAGGGACGTTGCATGCAACGTCCCTACGGGTTGACGGTAAGAATTTGACAAAAAATTTTAACCAATAAAAAATATAATGAATACCGAATATTATGAAGGAAAAAGAGGCAGAAAATCTACCCGTTTACCACATTGGAATTATGCCGAAAATGGCTGGTATTTCGTAACAATTTGTACCTCCAACCGAGAAAACTTTTTTGGCAATATTACTCAAGGTCAAATGCAACTATCAAATATTGGTAAAATAGCACAAAAATTTTGGCAAGATATTCCCATTCACTCTAAAAAAAAAGATGTATATTTAGATCGATATGTAATTATGCCAAATCATCTACATGGAATTATAATTATTGATAGTAGTACAGAAGTTAAGTCTGACGTCTCAAAGGAATATGATATTTCCAACATAATGTCAGAAATGTCTCCCAAAGCAGGGAGTTTAAGTGCAATTATTCGGTCATATAAATCTGCCGTTACTAATTGGTGTAACTCAAATAACTATTCATTCTTTGGTTGGCAAAAAAGATTTTATGAAAATATTATTCGTGATGATGAATCTCTAGAAAATATAAGAAGATATATTATTAATAACCCTATCAAATGGGAAAATGATCGAAATAATACAGTCGGTTTATTAATGTAAATTCCCCTAACCCGTAAGGATGTTGTATTCCCAACCTGTAGGGACGTTGCATGCAACGTCCCTACGAGCGCTCAAAAGAGAAATATATAAACAATCTACCATCAAAACTGCCACTCGTGGTCTGGATCGTCAAGAGCAGCACGAACCGAACTTAAATTTGCTAAATCTTTGAAGGGACTCGACTGTGCTAACCGTGTTATTGAATCGAGTATTAAAGCCAACTGTTCATTATTCCCAGTAGCGATCGCTCGATCTACTACATCGAACATCTGACTAAAATTATTTGCACGCTCGTCAAAAGACCGCTCCAGATATTCCATCAATAAATCCCGTTGTGCGTGAATTTTCGTGATGGTAGTTTTCTCCCAAGCTTGTATTCCCCGACGTTTTGTTTGTTCTTCTTCTGCTATTTTCATATAGTGGCTATAAGCTTCGACAATACGTTCTAAAGACTCAGTAGGGGTAACAAACTGATCAAGATTATTGAAAATTTTCTGTGCTGACATATTTCTTATCTTTAGATAGTGCTATATTTTTCGATAATATTTTCGGTTACAGGATTTAGCTTTTTGCCCTCATCATCAAGAACGGGAGTCTTCATAATTTCTGCCAGAGCTTTGATAAAAAGTACCACCTGTTGAAACTTTGCAGCATCGCGGTCTTTGTTAAATGGGCGAGATTCCAATTCGTTCATAGCCAAACAAGCGCGGTCGTCTATATCTTTTAGCAAGTAACCAAGCTCATTTATCCGACGTTTAACTTGCTTAAGGAAATCTCGCGCTTCATTCAGCGTGGCAATCTCAACGTTAGCCTTAGCCTTATATTCCTCCGCTTTAGTTAAAGCCTTCTCACCTTGACCGCCAATTACAAATCCGGCAACTGCCAACGCCGGACCTACCGTAATCCCACCAAGCACAAGAGTACCCAGTGCCATACCGCCCCCACCTGCTGCCAAAGATCCACCTCCAAGCCATGCCAAACTAGCATTCCAAGCTGCTGCACCACTCAGTCCAGAAATTGCTGTGCCTGTACTAGCGACTCCTACAGATGTTGCCATAGTAGTTGCTCCATAACCTCCTGCTGCTCCTGCTGCTGCCGCCCCAAAACCTCCTTTGGCAAATTTTTCGGCTTCTAAAGCAGCAGCTTTATATTCCTTGATTTCTTCAGTGGAAATACCATCTAATCCTTCCAAAAATCGTTTATCAGTAGAAGATTTTTGACCAATACGCTCTAAAAAGGCAATAAAACGACCAATTGTCTTAGTTTTAACCCCGATCTGTAGTTGACCGTATTCTTCTGCTAATTTCTGAGTAGTTTCCCACTCCTTTTTTAAAGCTTTGACTGCTTCCTCATGTCGCCTTTGAGCATCCTGGCCAATTTTCTTGGCTTCTTTCATCTGGGAAACACCGCTAGCTCCTGTAAATACACCAACAGCAGCAGTACCTAATGCTGCAGCACCCAAGATAAAAGGTATAATAAAAATCATAGTTTTTAAGTCCTATTTGCTCCTTCTTAATTTATTATCTCACTTTATTTTTTTTTCAAAAACAGTGTAAATACTGAAGTTTTCAAGATTACCTCGTTCTCTATTTGAAGTTGATGAATAATTTAAAATAATGGAGAAACTGCTCAAGAATTAGGACGAGAAATTCCTACACCAAAAATTCGGTCAATATTGACATAGATAAAGCAAGCGATAGAACTCCGTTCCGCTTCGCGATCGCCTTCCTAATAAAAAGAGCGATCGCCACCATAACCAAACCAAAAATACCTGCTACTTTTATACTAAAGAACGTGTAGGGACGTTGCATGCAACGTCCCTACCTACCAGGAGCGGGGGCACCTCTTAATAATCCTTCAGTGCTAATATCTTCATCTATTTCTTCCCAATGAATACCATAACCACCACCACATATTTCCCATGCTTGTAGTTGTTCAGCAGTTGCTTTTAATAGACGAGGATACCAAGCTAAAGGAACAGTAATAGTACGTCCATCCATCAGTTCAACACTGAAAGTATCCTCTTGTATTTGTACATTTTTAACTCGCTCATCAGCTTGAGGTTTTGAAATACTCATCCCATTTCTCCAAAAAATTTTGTTGATTAAATTGACTTTTGTTTAAGCGATCGCTAACCTAAATTATCCATCAATATCCTGAGAGAAAATCATCTCCAAATCTCGATAACCGCTAATTACTCGCACTATTTGCACCCCATCATCTATTGGGCGATAGAAAATGATGTAATTTTCTACTGGAAAACTTCTGAGACCAGGTTCTAACTCATCACATTTTTGCCCCATTTCGGGAAAATCAGCTAACAGTTTACACTGCTGTTTAATTCTATTAATAAGTCTTCTAGCAGCATTAGAATTAAATTTAGCAATATAGCGGTTAATTTCCTTTAATTCCTGTTTTGCTAAAGGAGATATAATAAATCGACTCATTATTAAATTATCCCTTGTTTCATTTCAGTTTCAATCCGGTTAATATCTGCCTCCAATTCTGCAAAAACTTCTTCTCCATCAATTCCTTCACCACGATCTAGTTCTTCTATTCCCATTCTGATTTTTTCTTTTAACTCAACAAAATATTTGGCGCGAATACTCTCTTTTTCTGATAAAAGTCGTAATGCTTCTCCTACTACTTCTGTAGCGGATGAATACCTACCACTATTAACTTGTTCCTCAATAAATTTTCGCGCTTCTAGACTTAAAGATATGTTCATAAAAACGACCTAAATAATTGTCAAATTATTAAAATTATAACCCTATTTATAAAATATAGCAAGTTGCATAATTTCCAGAAATACCTACACCAAAAATTCGGTCAATATTGACATAGATAAAATAGGCGATAGAACGACATTCCGCTGTCGCGATCGCTCTTTTTAGATCAAATCCGCTTGTAATGGAAGTGTTATAAGAAACCGGGTTTGTGAGAGGTAGATGTTATAGACTGGGGAATCTAAAACAAACCCGGTTTCTGACGGTATTAGATACTACTTTCGTCTGCTATTTTGGCTATTTTTATTATGATAATATTGACGCTACAATTATTCTAACAGGCGATCGCCTTTCTCATAACAAGAGCGATCGCTAATCTACTAGACGAGTCACTTTTTCCATTAAAAATATAACTGTTCGCTCCGCCAAAATGCCCTAACTAATTTAATTTCACCGTAACTATAACGCTCTTGTAAATACTCATAAATAGGCGTCAATTTTTCATCACCTACTTCTTCTATTGCTGCCATAATTTCTGTCTGAATTTCCGGTTTTACCAACCTATCAATATCTACTGGTTGTTCCTTTTCTATCAACTCAGCTAAATGACTAGCAATAGTGCTAGATTTTAGCCCTCTTTCATTAGCAATAGCATTAATAGTTAATCCTTTTTTATATAACTCAAATGTTTCTATTTGTGTCATAGAAAGACTATTATCAACAACTTTTGCTAACTCTCGAATAGGTTCCGAATTAGCAGGTAAACCATACTCTACACAATAATTTCTAATTGCCTCAATAAACTGCTTGCCATACTTATCTCGCTTCCAATTGCCTACTCCAGAAATATTAATAAATTTCTCCAAAGTTTGGGGGCGTTTCTTTGCCATTTGTTGTAATGTTGTATCTTGAAAAACTACAGTAGGAGGAACATTTTGTTCATCAGCAATTCTTTTCCGCAATGCTCGTAACTCTTCTAATAATCTTTGTTCATCTGCTGCTAAAGAAGTAGTTGTTTTCTCAATCTGATGTTTCTTTTCTATAGCAATTTCTACCTTGATTTTTCTACCCATTACCTCCCAACTATTTTGATTAAGTTTCAACACGGAATAACCATCAGTTGTTTCCTCCATTAAACCTTGATGTAAAAGAGATTTTGCTAAATTTTTCCATTCGTCAGAACTCCTCTCTTTACCAATACCATAAGTAGAAAGTTTGTCATGTTTTCTATCCAAAACTTTTTGACTTTTAGAACCTCTTAAAACATCAATAATATAATTCATGCCAAACCTTTCTTTAGTTCTCGCCACACAAGACAAAAACTTCATTGCTTCAATCGTCCAATCTTCGATTGGTTTGGGATATTTACAATTATCACAATTTCCACAATTTCCGGGAAAATCTTCTCCAAAATAGCCTAATAAAATTCGGTGACGACATTCAGTAGCCTCAGCATAACTAATAATTCTTCTTAACTGTTGTTCGGCAATTCTTTTTTCTTGCTCATCATCTTTTTGATCGATAAAATATTCAATACTTTTTTTATCACTATAACTAAAAAATAGAATACATTTAGCAGCTTCTCCATCTCGACCAGACCTACCAGTTTCCTGATAATAACCTTCTATATTTTTAGGCAGGTCATAATGAATTACAAACCTCACATCTGGTTTATTAATTCCCATACCAAAAGCAACAGTTGCCACAATTACGTCAATATCATCTCTAATAAATTTAGTTTGATTAATAGTTCTTTCTTTGTCATCCATTTTCGCATGATAAGGCAAAGCAGATACATTATTTTCTCTTAACTTATAAGCAATTTCATCAACTTTTTTTCGACTATTACAATAGATTATTCCTGAGCCACCAATTGTTCTAATTATTTGCAATGTTTCCGCAAAAGTATTTTTAGCACTACTTTTTTGACGCACTTCATAATATAAGTTGGAACGGAAAAAACTGGCGACATGAATATAGGGTTGTTGTAAATTTAATTGAGTAATAATATCTGTTCTAACTCGTTTTGTTGCCGTGGCAGTTAAAGCCATCATTGGCACATCTGGATAGGTTTCTCTTAGTAGTTGTAACTGTCGATATTCTGGGCGAAAATCGTGACCCCATTCGGAAACACAATGAGCTTCATCTATGGCAAAAGTAGAGATACCTTGTTGGGAATTAATTAACTCTAAAAATGGTAAAAATTTCTCTGATAATAATCTCTCAGGTGCTACATATAAAAGCTTAATTTTACCCTGTATAATATCTGTTTCTCGCCTACGAGTTTCAGTTAAGCCTAAAGTGCTATTTAAAAATGTGGCAGCAATACCATTATCTTGTAAAGATTCTACTTGGTCTTGCATTAAAGAAATGAGGGGAGAAACTACTATTGTTAAGCCAGGTTTTAGTAATGCTGGTAATTGGAAACATAAAGATTTTCCTCCACCAGTAGGCATAATAATTAATAGGTCTTTTTGTTGAAGTGCTGTGGCAATAATTTCTTTTTGACCAGGACGGAATGAGTCATAACCAAAGTAATTTTTGAGATGTTTTTCTAATGATATTTGATTTAATTTTGATTGGTTTGGTACTGACATAGTTATTATTATTAATTTAATGATTGATTTTATTGTAGGTTGGGTTAAGCGCCAGCGCAACCCAACAAATAATTTATCAGTTATTAGTTATCAGTTATCAGTCAAAGTTTTGAGCCGATAAAATCTTACTTTTGACCTTTAAATTTTAAATAAATTATGTGGTAATAATTTCTTTTTTTCTGAAAAAAAGTAGTCATAACTCAAGTAATTGTAATTTTTGAGATGGTTTTATAATGATAATTGATTTAATTTTGATTGGTTTGGTACTGACATAGTTATTATTAATTTAATGATTTATTCGGCGTTGGTAAATGAGTAATACTTTGATCTTAAATATCTATGAAAAAACTATAGTTGTACAGTTAATAAATATTGAATAGCATTACCTAATTACCAACCCTATTTATTATATTGTAGGTTGGGTTAAGCACCAGCACAACCCAACAAATCAGTTATTAGTTATCAGTCAAAGTTTTGAGCCGATAAAATCTTACTTTTGAATTTTTAATTTTAAATTATGTGAAATGGTATATGGAAAAATAACAATACTCGAATTTATGGTTGTTCTATTCATGTCGATATTATTGATAGTAAAATTTGGGTCCAACATGACGGTACAGAAGAAGCGATCGCCGACCAATTAATTGAAAAAGGAGTACCTAAAAAAGATATTGTTTTGGCATATCACCCACCTAATTTGAGAAAATATACAGAATTTGCCGAATGTTAAAAATGTCTGCATCTTCATTTTAAAATTGGATAAATAATTTGGTAATACTTGGTTATTTCATCCATTTTAAAATCGCCTTTTAAAAAAAAAAGGAGAAATCAATAGTTTCATATTTCTTTTTTTCAAAGAGGTTTAATTATGGATAATGAATAATGGAAAATTACCTCTGGTGAAAAACATTGGATTGAATATAAGGAAATCTCCTAGCACTTTTTTACTCCTCAAAAGGGGAGGCTTTACAACGATTTTAATTTGGGTAGACCACAGTAGGGACGTTCCATGGAATATCCCTACAAGGTTTTGATTATGGTGATGTGGTTCATCAATTTGAAAAGTGCTGTAAACCTCTACAGATTAATTATGAATTATCAATTATCCATTATTCATTACTCTGTTGCCTCATAACACTTTTCCACAAAACTTAAATACCGCTTTTGAAATACTGTTTGAGAAAATTTATCGGTGTGCTTTCTAATAATTTCTGGCTGAAAATATTCCTGATAATTTTCAAATTTTTCCACCGCATCAATCAAAGCTTTTTCTGTTTGTTCAGGAAACAATAAACCTGTTGCCGAATCTGGATATTTTCTCATATCTAAAACTGTTTCAGTAGCTCCACCAACACCATAAGCAATAACAGGAGTTCCACAAGCTTGAGCTTCTACTAAAGCCATACCAAAATCTTCACAAGCAGCATAAATAAAACCTTTTGCTTCTGACATATATTGAGCGACTACTTCTTCAGGTTGCCAACCCATAATTTTGACATTAGACTTAGCAAGCTGACGTAATTTATCTAATTCTTTTCCAGTGCCAATAACTATTAATTCCCGTCCTAACTGATTAAAAGCTCTGACAATTAAAGATATTTTTTTGTAGCTCACTAATCTACAAACTGTTAGATAAAAATCTTGTTTCTGAGATTTAAAAGGAAATTTTTCCACATTTACAGGCGGATAAATCACCTCAGCTTTACGTCGATAACAACGCCAAATTCTACGGGCGGTATGTTGAGAATTAGCAATAAAATAGTCTACTCGGTTAGCAGAAATTACATCCCATTCCCTCAGTCTATGTAAAAGATATCTAGTAAAAATTCCAAGGATACCTTTACCAACTTTACTACTATTTAGATAATCAAAAGTTAAATCCCAAGCATAACGCATAGGAGTATGACAATAACAAATATGTAGTTGATAAGGTGTAGTCAGAATACCTTTAGCAACTGCATGGGAAGAAGAGAGAATTACATCATATTCTCGTAAGTCAAATTGTTCAATTGCTATAGGTAATAAAGGTAAATATTTTTGTACTCCATTACGAGCAAAAGGCAAATGTTGTAAAAATGTTTTGCCTATTTTTCGTTGATAAAGATAACTTTCTGGATTGCTAGATTCAAAATCAATTAAAGCATATAAATCAGCATTAATATGTTTGAGAATCTCCTTAACAACTAATTCTGAACCACCAGTTGCTTTAGGAGTTAACCATTCGTGAACAAGAGCATATTTTACTTCCACAGTCATTTCAGTTATAGCGCTACGCGCTAGGGAATAGGGAATAGGGAATAGGGAATAGGGAAGAGTAGCTAATAAAGGGTTTTCCTACGGAATGCTGCGCAAACAGGATTTAGAAATCTCCTAACCTTAATGCGTAGCGCTGTATCAGTTATCAGTACCCAATAAAAAAGGTATTTTTCAACCAAACCCTTACAGTTTTTTTCACAAATTATGAAAGGTAATTAATAATTATTAATAATTAATTTTAGTAATTATTTCCTAATCCGTTTTGCGCCTTGCCAAGGGTCATTATTTACCATAGGATGATCGTAGCAAAGGCGAGCGCTAGTAACATCTGCCAAATGGCAAAAAGCTGCCAAAGGACTCATAACTCGTCGTTTATTTGTATAGTCTTGATGTTCTCCTTCAATATATTTAATCCCATTTTCTTGTTCAGAAGTTAATTCAATTTCATACTCTTTTAACTTAATTTTCCGAAAATTTTGTTGTGTTTCTTTTGTTCTCATAGACTCAACTCTTACCCATTCCCCTGAATTATCTTTTTCAAAAGCCCAAGGTTTTTCTAAATCATGTAAAAATGTTACTAATAGAACATCTGAATGGGAAAAAGGCAAAGTTCGTAGTTCGTTAAAATGATGATAAAGACTATCAGCAATATTCATAATTTCTTGAATATGATCGATATATCCACCAACCCATGTTTGATGATTATGAGTAGAACCTCTAACTCTCTGAAAAAGTTGTCGGTTTTCTTCTAAAAGTTGCAAACATTTAGAAGCATTAGGTTCATCAATCATTGATAGTAATTCTTCAACTGTGTAATAAGTCATTTCAGTTATCAGTTATCAGTTATCATTCAATACAGTTCAGTTAAGGATTTTTTTTGTATTTATGTAGTTTGAAAACCCTATCTAATGGTTCTATATCTTAAGTAGTTGTGCAAAATTAATTACACATACTCTAGCTCTGAAAAACCTGTATTGTCAAAATCACAGGGAAGAAAATTAGTTAGTTAATTTTGCTTCGCCACTTATGAGTTTTCGTCTTAACTAAACCGTATTGAGTTATCAGTAATTCTGGCTGAAATAGGAAGCTTGAAATACTGAAGTTTATTTTTTAATCCCCTAATAGGATAGGCTTGAAACCTGATTTTTTGCTCATTTGTAATTTTTCAATACAATCATTTTGATAAATTTTTTATTTTACCGAAAAATCAAGGTATAAAGCCTCTCCATTCATGGAGAAAAAAGCGGTTGTTTGCGGAGAATTCCGTTAGGATGGGATGGCGTTTCGGCTCAAGCGCCGAAAACGCCATATCCAATCAATCAAGAGAAGAAAAAAATTCCTTTTAGGCAATCCTTCTATTACAGAATAGGTAATTATTAATTGTTAATTATTGAAGAAAAGGCGCTCAAAATATATTTATCTAGAGATATCTAGAGAAAATACAACTTTATTCTCCTTAGTATACAGCTAAGTAAATTGATAATTGATAACTTTCTAGTTTACTCAATCAAAATATTAGAAGCTAATTTATCCGCCCAACGAGTTGTTTCTGGCAACCGATATTTAGGAGTACATTTCAAGACATAATTTATAGCAGTTATTAAGCTAATTTTATGACCAGTTGAAACATAAATTTGTTTAACTCCTGTACGACTTCTGAGAACTGCACCAATAACTTCTTCTTCATCTATTAATGGTTGCCAATTACCTTTTTCTAAACCAACAACATCATGTTTCCCAATATAGTGAGATTTAGCTACACCAATACTAGGAATATTAACTAAAACTCCTAAATGACAAGCTACACCAAATCGACGGGGATGAATTAATCCTTGACCCTCACAAAGAAGTAGGTCGGGAATAATATTTAACTTTTCTAAAGCATCTAAAATAGCAGGTATTTCTCTAAAAGATAATAAACCAGGAAGATAAGGAAAAGAAGTAGGACGTTGAGCGATCGCTTGTTCTTTCAATTCCAATTCTGGAAAGTTTAAAACTGCTACTGCTGCTTGAGTAAGCTTATCATCATTACTATAACCAACATCGACTCCAGCAACATATTTAATAGCTCCAAATTGGTCTTCAGCTATTACTTTATGGCGGAGTTTTTCTTGCATATTTATTGCCCTGTCTACATCAGTCGGAAAATCAAACTTTTGGTCTATTTTCATAACATTATAGAACTTGATAATTTACCTACTCCCCACACTCCCTATTCCTTATTCCCTATTCCCTATTCCCTTCTTTAAGAAGATTGACTATCTCTTCTTCCTAATTCATAAACACCACAGCTTATACAAGTAATCATCCCAATACTAATTGACCAACTTTTACCTAAACCAAATTCTACACCCCAATTGCATAAACTTCCTACAATTAAAAAAGGCACAATACTAAAGATAGAAGCATAAAAAGCATTTTGAGATTCTCTCGCTTTGCGCGTTCTTTCAAATTCCTCCTCAGATGTATACAACGCTCTTTCCGCAAAGTTAAACCAACGGTTAAGCTGTAACGTCACCCACTCACTCAGGGGGGAAAAACCCCAATATAAGGCCAAAGACCACAAAGATGAACCTGCGATCGCTGTTGCATCTATGGCCAATCTAAAAGGAAAAATTTCTTCTAATATCATTTTTTAAAATCTTAAATTATTTTATTCAACAAAATTTTAAATCTCTCAATTATAGCAGATTTCAGAAAAGTATAGAATTTTTGGTAAATTATACCTGATAAAAAAAGATTGTTATGGTTAATTTATCAAGTAAATATTAAGAAGAGCTTTTGCTTGTCTTAGGTTAGGAAACTTACGGTCTCTGAGGTTTAATATTCCTCATGCACCAACTAAAATAAGACTTTTAGCTAAGTTAAGGAATCAGGAAATCCCTAAATTATGTACAGACATATTTTCTATCAAAAATATAAAATTACATAAGTTATTATAGGTACATTCTTAGCTAAATATCCTCAATAAATTTCATGACAATTGATAACTTTGACTGGGAATATAATCTCAAACTTATTGTTGCAGGAATTGCATTGAAAATTGGTCGTGAATTTTTTCAAGCTTGTGTTGAATACTTAGCTCAAGTATTGCAAATAAAATATGCACTAATTGCAGAATTTTTAGACACCGATCCGCCACAAGCTAGGGTATTAGCTTTTTGGTCAGGAGATGATTTTATTCCTAACTTTGAATACGAGCTATGTGGAACTCCCTGTGATAATGTTTATGAAACAGGTATCAAAATTTATCCCCATTCAATTCAACAACTTTTTCCAGAAGATAGAGATTTATTAACTTTGGAAGCTGAAGGTTATTTAGGGATTCCCATTATAGATAGTCATGGAAAAAATATTGGTCATATTGCAGCTTTAGATACTAAACCTTTAAAACACAATTATGAAGAACAAAAATCTATATTAAAAATATTTTTCGCTCGTTCTGCTGCAGAAATTGAGAGGATATTAGCTGAAAAAGCACTAAAACAGCAAAATATTTACTTACAAGAAACTATTGAAAAGCTAAAAAAGACTCAATCTCAACTCATTCATGCTGAAAAAATGTCTAGTTTAGGACAAATGGTTGCCGGAGTTGCACATGAAATTAATAATCCTGTAAACTTTATTTCAGGTAACTTAAATCATGTTGATACATATACAAAATATTTATTAAATTTAGTTGATATTTTTCAATAAAATTCCCCCAACTTACCTGATGAAGTTGCAGCAAAAATTGAAGATATAGAATTAGATTATATAAAGGAAGATTTGCCAAAATTATTAGGTTCAATTGCCGGAGGAACAAACCGAATTAGTGAAATTGTCAAATCATTACGGATTTTTTCTCGCCTAGATGAAGCAAACATAAAAACTGTAGATATTCATGCAGGTATTGACAATACCTTAATAATTCTGCAAGCCCGTTTACAAAATCAACCTTTTCACATTAAAGTTATTAAAGATTATGCTCAACTACCTCTAGCTCATTGTTATCCTAGTGCATTAAATCAAGTTGTAATGAATATTATCAATAATGCAATTGATGCACTAGAAACAAAATTTTGTCAAAACAAATTTGTAGAAGAACAACCAACAATTTGTATTAGAACAGAAAAATTAGAAAATGATTGGATTGGGATTTATATTTCTGATAATGGCTTTGGTATAAAAGAGGAAAATTGCTCCAAAATCTTCGACCCTTTTTTTACTACTAAACCAGTTGGTAAAGGTACAGATTTAGGATGATCAGTTAGTTATCAAATTATTGTTGAACAGCACAAAGGAAAAATTAATTGTATTTCCTCTCCCGAAAAAGGAGCCGAATTTGCGATTGAAATACCAATTTAATTTTTTTCGTTATCTAAATATTGGGTTTCTGATATTAATGAGATACAAGATTTTTGCTTTATTTTCTATTTTTTCTCTTTTATAAAAATAATATGGGTCTAAAACCCCGCCTTTTAAGGCACAATATTTTTGGAGCATTGCTCTAATCCCTGTTACAAAAATAACTTCTGAATTCTGACTTCTGACTTCATTAACTACTCTCTGTTTCCTGTTTCCTAAAATCAAAAACTTGTCTACTTCATTTATGTTGAGAAATGCTATAAAAATATTTATCAATTTTAATTTTAGTAGAACACAGTAGAGTAGAAATGTTCTATAAAACATTACTACAAGTATTGTGATTTTGAGTGTTTGCTTCATCTACCTGAAAAGCACTATCAATATTCAAGAGCTTATATATTCCTTATGTTTTTTATTTTTTTATTTTTATTTTCTTAGTCTAGTCGCTCTATTCTACAATATTTATCATTTTTATCAAAAAGTTACTTCTTACTGTATAATACACCCGGTATTAAATAATTTTCTCGTCTTGACAACTGACAACTGATAAATGAAATAACTACTATCCACCTAATGTTTTCTTCTCAATACCACCTAATAATATATAGGAATCCTATTTTATTCGTGTCAAAAATCTTACTGCTTTTTAGGCAACAGGCAACAGGTGGGAGTTTCAGTTTTTTTATTTACTCTTTGATTGATCACAACATATTTAGGAATGCTATAATTTTCAATTGACAATTCATCACTCATATTTACTAATAACAAAACTACTAAATTTCCTTTCCATATTTCCATAATATTCAGGTGCATCAAATTATCAATTACTATCAATGATTTAAAAGTAAAAAAATATGTCAATTCCTAGAAAAAATTCCTTATCTACATTATCTACACTCTTAAAACAAACTTTACGTCACCCTCAAAAAAAATTATTACTACTAGGATTTCTAGCACTTGGTATAGTAACTTTAGGAATAAAGCAAGAATTAGTCAAAGCACAAGAAACCAAAATTACTAATCAACAAATAGCCTACGTCAACAACTGGCAAAACGCCTCCTTCCCTGTAGAAAACTTTCAAGGATACACATCACCCTTTGGCCCTCGTGGTGGAGGGTTTCATTATGGATTAGACTTAGCAGCTCCCCTAGGAAGCTATATCCGAAATTGGTGGTCTGGCAAAGTTGTCGAGGTTTGGGAAGATGGTCGGTGTGGTACTGGCATTGTAATTCAGTCAGGTTATTGGGAACACGTCTACTGTCACGTTCAAGGAAAAGTAGAAACTCGTAACGGACGTCGTTATTTAGTAGACCGTGGTGGTGGGATTATGCTACTACAGGGTCAAGTGTTGCCTGCCGGGAGTAGAATAGCTAGAGTAGGAATGACTGGTAGAACCAGTGGTCCTCATCTGCATTGGGGTTTGAAATATGGGGGACGTTGGGTAGACCCTGGTTTGATTTTGCGAGAAATGTACGCTCAACAAACTCGGGAGTTATCAAGATTAGAAGGTAGATAATTCCAAAGCTTGGTCTTTAAAATTCTCAAACAAGAATTTTGAGCGAATAGTTACAAGACCTTTCGGTTTTAAAGATTAGCTATAAACTAAGACGTTATAGTTTTTGAACATGGTTAGATATTTTCTCCAACCTATCAAAATTTTGAGACTTTAAAACACCTTTTCCCTCTGAGAGTTAAACTAAGACGTTATAGTTTTTGAACATGGTTAGATATTTTCTCCAACCTATCAAAATTTTGAGACTTTAAAACACCTTTTCCCTCTGAGAGTTAAACTA